>JAFGVU010000005.1 GCA_016937855.1 Bacteroidales bacterium
TAACTTTTCAGCAGGTTTAAACTCAAATTCATTACCCGGATACCCGAAACTTCGCTTCATTGTGAAAAACATTTTTGATACCGATTACCAGCCATTCGGCTCGTACATTACTGCAATGGGCAGAAATTTCAAAATTTTACTATCGTTTAACTTTTAAAAAAAATAAAAATCATGAATAAAATTATTTCAATTTTCGTATTTGCAGCAGTATTGATTTTTACTAACGCATGCAATGAAACAAAACAAAAAAATGAAAATCAAACAGATACAGTTGATAATTCAACAAACTATTTGTCTGTTGATGATGTGTTTGCACAAGGCGATTCATTGACAAACAAAACAATTCATGTAGAAGGTATTATTGAACACGTATGCAAACACACATGGAAACGTTTCAAAATTACCACAGGAGATAATGAATTCCAATTTATCAAAATCGAATTAGGCGACAAATTCCAAACCATTGACTCTTCAATAATAGGAAAAACTGTTAGAGTTACAGGAAAACTAAAACCTGTAAGAATGGACAGCACAATGATGTCGCAATGGGAAAAATCAATGCAAGAAAACCATAAAGGCGAAGAAGACACAAATCATTATAAAGAGGAACTGGCTTTTATTCAAAGAATTCAAAAACAAATAATAATGGAAGAAATTCCCTATTACACCAACTTTACTATTGAAGCTGAAAATTATGAATTGAAATAAAAAAGAAAACACATAATTAAATTTAATCGTAATTATTTAGTTGGGTTCTAATACGTTCCCCAATAAAAAAGGGTTCTTAACAACTAAAGCATTATTTCGCTTTTCCCTGATTACATATAAGATATTAAAGTTATCTTGGAAACAATTTATATTTGTAATCGTGGGTTAATTAAACTTCTAATGCTTAGTTTAGGATAAACAAGTTTTTATCACAATCTTTTTTAATTGAAATCTTACTTTTTCAAAAAGTTTAATAATAAAGAAAAACAAAATTTCTAAAATTTTACTATAACTATTTACGAAAAGTCTAGAATTTGTTAGTGGAATTGAGAAAACATATCAAAAATTAAAATTACGGTACAAATATTATAAATAACTGTCGTATCTTTGTGATTTAACAACCAAATTATTTAGTGTTTTAAATTGTTAAGTTTAATTGAAAATTGTCTAAAAACCTGAAACATATTATTGTATTTTATCTGGTGATAGTTTTATTACTGCCTATTACTGTAAAACTATTTGACGGACTATTTCATCACCACCATCATTTTCACTGCACAGCAACAAAAGAAAAATGCTTTCATAATTATCACAAAAAGTGTCCAATACTTAGTTATGAAATCTCATTCTTCTCTTCCGAAAAACACAATAAAAACAAAAAAGTACAGGTATCCTTTGCGGAATTTAGTATTTTTTATTTATTTACCCCATGCTGTAACAATTCAGCATTTTCATTTTTATTACGAGCTCCTCCAGTTTTATTACCAATAGTAAAATAACATCTTAATTGATGTAAAAAAATTTGTGTAATAAAAATTATAAAAAAAATGAAAAGAATCATTTTCTTTTTCTTTGTGCTGTTTCTTTTAATAAAAGTAAACGCTCAAAATATAATTATAGGGAAAATTACAGACACAAATAATGATGCTTTGGTAGGTGCATCTGTGTTTATCCCCGAATTAAACAAAGGAACAATTACAAATAATCTTGGAGAATACAAGATTGGAAATGTGCCTAATGGCAAAATTACGATACAGATTTCCTTTATCGGATATAATACTGAATTCAAAACAATTGATGTTTCAAAATCAGAAATCACTGTTGATGTATCTTTAACTATTGCGATTATCCACACGCAAGAAGTGGTAATTACCGGAGGATATGTTTCGTCTCAGCATGAAAATGCCGTAAAAATTGATGTCTTAAATAATAAAGAGATATTATTATCCGGCTATTCAAATGTTATGCAAGCACTAAGCAGTGTTCCGGGAGTTGATATGATAGCAAAAGGCCCCGGAGTATCAAAACCTGTAATAAGAGGACTCTCAATGAATGATGTTCTTGTCATGAACAATGGAGTTAGGATTGAAAACTACCAATTTAGTGAGAATCATCCTTTGGGAATAGATAATAATGATATCGAAAGAATCGAAATTATTAAAGGGCCTGCATCTCTTTTGTATGGATCTGATGCAATTGGGGGAGTAGTAAATTTCATAAAAGAAAAACCTGCACCATCTAATAGTATTATCGGAGATTATCGACTACAATTACACTCTAACACACTCGGGATGAATAACAGTTTGGGGATAAAAGGCTCTTCGAAAAAAGTTTTTGGCGGAGTTCGATTCGGGAACAAAACACATGCTGACTATTTACAAGGTGGCGGAGAGTTTGTTCCAAACACGCGATTTAATGAAACTACGTTTAATGCAAACTCGGGATACACAGGAAAAATTGGAACATTTAAATTCTACTTCGACTATTTTAAACAAGACTTAGGTATGAATGTCCCTGTAGTAATACCTCTGATAACAGAACAAAATCGTAAAAATGAAATCTGGTATCAAGATTTAGAACATGTATTATTATCATCACAAAACAGTCTCTACTTGGGTAAGTTTAGATGGGATATAAATGCTGCTTTTCAAAACGCTCTTCGTAAACTACAGACAACTCTTGAAGTTCCATTCGTCGAAATGAATTTGAATACAATAACTTATGAATCAAAACTACATTTTCCGTCAACCGAAAAATCAGAATATATTATTGGAGTGCAAGGAATGTTCCAAAAAAACACAAACTTAAACGATCGTGCCTCACAGTTCTTACCCAATGCAGACATTAATAATATAGGTTTTCTTGCATTAATAAAATATTCCATAATACCTCAACTTAAAATACAAACAGGTTTAAGATACGATTTATATAATACCGAAACATATGCACTCGGCTCAGAAAGCACTAACGATTACCACGCTCCTGTAAGCAAAGATTTTTCAAATGTAAACGGGTCTATTGGAGCTACATTTAATGCTACCGAAAAAACTATTTTTAGGGCTAATTTCGCAAAAGGATTTAGAGTTCCAAATCTATCGGAACTAACTTCCTTAGGGATGCATGGTAACAGATTCGAGATTGGCAATGAAAACCTATCTCCCGAAAACTCATTCGAAACAGATGCGAGTATGCATTATCATGGTGAATTTGTTTCGTTTGATTTGGCAGGATTCTATAATCAGATTAACAACTATATATTTATTTCTCCCACACACGATACAATATCAAACGGAACTCAAATATATCGTTTTTCTCAAACAAATGCCTTACTATTCGGAGTAGAAGCAGGGCTACATTTTCATCCAAAATCGTTGCCATGGATTCATGTCGAAGGAAAGTTCTCTTCGGTTGTTGGTAAGCAAGAAAATGGAAATTATTTACCATATATACCGGCAAATAAAATACACTACGAAATTCGTGCAGAAAGAGAAAAATTGGGATTCTTACAAAAGCCTAATATCAAAATCTCGGCTACTACTGCATTTGAACAAAACAATCCATCACCTTTCGAAAGCAGTTCAAGCTCATACACTTTGTTTAATATTAGCGCATATAGCGAATTTAATATCTTCAAACAAAACATAATTTTTGGGATATCAGCAAATAATATTTTTGACACAAAATATTTTGATCATCTTTCAACACTTAAGCCATTAAACTACTATAATCAAGGTAGAAATGTAAGCATTATGTTAAAAATACCTTTTGCAATAAACCCAAATAACTGATCCCTAAAGTTTTCTAAACAAACATAGAGCAAATTACCACGAAAAGCTTGGAGTGAAAAAGGCTGTTCCGAATCCAAGTTTTCGTGTTTTTAGCTTCACTGCGATGCGTTGAGCAATTGTCGAAACGAGAGCCCCAAATCAGCCAACTGGCTGTTCGAGGACACCCTAAAAACGGTACTAAAGCCATTGTGGTAAAAAAGCAATCGAATCCCGTTAAAAACCCGACTCAGCCTTTGGCTAGTCGTGGATCCTGGTATTTTAACGGGATAGAAATTGCATTTGGTTTTACAAACAATACAATTTATTGTTTTAACATTATCCTACAAAAAGAAAGCTGAGCAATTTCTTTTTTTAACGAGGATCCTCGAGCCTCTGGCTCGGGATAATCGAAGTACGAACAAATATAGATGTCTATAATCTCTTGGAGTGAAGAACGCAGTGACGACCAACAAGACTTTTTGTGTTTTTAGTGTTTTCGTGGTAAAAAAACACTGAGTTCTGAACATAGTAAAGAACGAAGTGGAGAACGGTTCGGCAAAAAGCTCACCGCATCGCAATCGAATAAATGCAAGGTGCAGAGCACCGAAATATTATTAA
>JAFGVU010000006.1 GCA_016937855.1 Bacteroidales bacterium
GGGTGATTGGTGCCAAAAAATTAAAAATCTTTAAGAATTTGTTTAATTTTTTAACGACTCCACAATACCAAGTTTTTAATCTATGGCACTTCAACAGAATTTAGGATTTCGCTAATTATTTCTTCGCTTGTAATATTTTCTGCTTCAGCTTCGTAGGTCAATCCTACTCTATGTCTAAGGACGTCGTGGCAAACTGCTCTTACATCTTCAGGAATAACATAGCCTCTTCTTTTAAGGAATGCATAAGCTTTTGCTGCTAGAGCAAGATTAATTGATGCACGTGGTGATCCTCCGAATGATATCATACCTGAAAGTTTTGACAAGTTATATCTTTCGGGGAAACGTGTTGCGAATACGATATCAAGGATGTATTTTTCGATTTTTTCGTCGAGATAAACTTCGCGAACTACTGCACGAGCTTTAACAATATCTTCGGTATTTATAACTGTATTCGCTTTTGGCATTTGCCCTGTCAGATTTTCACGGATAATTGATCTTTCTTCTTCGAATTCGGGATAATCGATTTTTATTTTTAGCATAAAGCGGTCAACTTGTGCTTCGGGCAGAGGGTATGTTCCTTCTTGTTCTATTGGATTCTGGGTTGCCATTACAAGAAAAGGGTTATCCATTTTATAAGTTGCGTCGCCGATTGTAACTTGTCGTTCCTGCATTGATTCCAATAGTGCTGACTGTACTTTTGCGGGGGCGCGATTAATTTCATCTGCCAAAATAAAGTTTGCGAAGATTGGACCTTTTTTAACGATAAACTCTTCTTTCTTTTGTGAGTAGATCATTGTCCCGATAAGATCAGCAGGTAATAAGTCGGGAGTAAATTGTACTCTCGCAAATTTTGCATTTATTGTGGTTGCAAGAGTATTGATTGCTAGTGTTTTTGCTAATCCAGGCACTCCTTCCAACAAAATATGTCCATCCGACAATAATCCAATCATCAATCCTTCAAGCAAGTGTCGTTGTCCTACAATTACTTTTTTCATCTCAATGTTGACAATATCGACAAAAGCACTTTCTGCTTGGATACGCTCGTTCAACTCTTTGATGTTTGTGTAATTATCCATAGTTAAATCTTTTTATAAGTTAGTATTTTAAAAAATATGCACGAAAATAGTCGTTTTTTGCTATTTTGTCAAGTCATTAACGATATTATTGTCTTATATATTTGTTAAAACTGTTAAAAGGATGTTAAAAATACTATATTCTGCAAAAAGAACCTTTCCACTTCAAAACCCATATAGCAAGGAACGTAGATCCGAAGCGACAAGCTTTAGTGCCTTTAGTGTTTTAGTGGTAAAAAACACAGAGTGAGGCACGAAGTGCCGAACCAAGTGACAAACCAAGTGCCAAACGAAAACTAAAACAGTTTTAGAAAATCTCTATTTTTTTTTACTTTGTTTTATAATTTTATTCGCTTATTTTTGTAAGATTAACATCTGTTTAAAATGGACGAAAATAAAAAAATAAAGATTCTGTTAGTTGACGACGATCAGGACATACAAGAGTTTATGACGTATAACCTTCAAAAGGCTAATTACATGGTTTACAATGCACTAAACGGCGAGCAAGCTCTGGAAATCGCAAAACAAAAAAAACCGAATCTAATTATTCTTGACATTATGATGCCGGGCATGGATGGGATATCGGTTTGCGAAAAAATAAGAGCTAACTCCAAACTTAATAAAGTTTTAATTTGTTTTTTAACTGCTCGTGGTGAGGACTATTCTCAGATTGCTGGTTTCGATGCCGGTGCTGACGACTACATTACAAAACCAGTCAAACCTGCTGTTTTTCTTAAAAAGATTGAGGCTATGTTAAGAAGGTCGGCGAATGCTAGTACTACAGTCTTACCCGAAAAATTTATCTCCGGAAAATTAGAAATTGATTTTGAGTCGAGATTAGTTTTTGTTAATAAAAAGGAGATTATATTTGCAAAAAAAGAGTTTGCTTTATTAAAATTATTGGTATCAAATCCCGGAAAAGTTTTTACTCGGGACGAGATATATAGCGGTGTTTGGGGTAGCGACATTATTGTTGGTGACCGAACAATTGACGTTCACATTAGAAAACTTCGCGAAAAGATTGGCGATAAATACATAAATACTATTAAAGGTGTGGGATACAAATTTAACAAGGATTAATTTCTATGAAAAATCAAAACTCCAATAATCTTTCTTTTTTTTACTCTGCAATTGTTTCTTCTACGGTTTTACTCTGTCTGGTTTTATGCAATTTCTATTTAGATATGCGTTTAAACTGGAGTTTTGTTTTTACAATTCCGATTGTTATTATGGCTGTTTCTTTTTTGGTTATGCGTAAGCTTTTGTATTCATTCATATACAATCGAATCAGATTGATTTATAAGACTATAAACAAACGAAAGACCGGTGGAAAAGCCGGATATACAAGAACTTTCAATTACCATACCGATTTAATCAAAATGGTTGAAACCGACGTTGCAAGTTGGGCTCATGAACAAGAGGTAGAGATTGAAAAAATGAGAGAAATGAATGATTATAGAAAAGAGTTTGTCGGAAATGTTTCGCACGAATTAAAAACACCTATTTTCAACATACAGGGATACACTTTAACTCTTTTAGAGGGTGGTCTCGAGGACGAGAACATTAATGAGAGGTATTTAAAAAAGATAGAAAAAAACATTAATAGGATGATAAATATTGTCAATGATTTGGATGCAATTACTAAGCTAGAATCAGGGCAACTTAAACTTAGGATTCAGAACATTGATCCAATTATTTTTTGTGACGACATTATTGAGTCTCTCGAAGATTTCAGCACATCGAAAAATATTAATATTAAGATTATCAAGCATTACGACAAATCATTTTTGGTTAAGGCTGACAAAGAATTTTTAAGGCAGGTTTTTACTAATTTGTTAGTTAATTCTATCAATTACAACAATGATGGTGGATATGTTAAAGTTGAGTTTTTTGAGATGGATAAAAACATTTTGATCGAGGTGACGGATAATGGAGTAGGCATACCGCCTGATGATTTACCAAGGGTTTTCGAAAGATTTTATAGGGTTGACAAGAGCAGATCTTTAAACTCTGGCGGTTCGGGGCTTGGATTAGCTATTGTAAAGCACATTATTGAAGCGCATGGGCAAACGGTTAATGTTAGAAGTACTTTGGGCGTCGGAACCACTATTGCATTTACAATGAGTAAAGTATGATTATAAGTTCATGGATTTTTATCGATTTGAACCTTTTCGCTTTCGAGTTTTAAGTTTTGAATCTCGAGTTTTGAGTTTTGAGTTTTGAGTTTTGAGTTTTGAGTTTCGAGTTTTGAGTTTTGAGTTTAGAATTTAGAGTTTTGAGTTTCGAGTTTAGAGTTTAGAATTTAGAGTTTCGAGTTTTGAGTTTCGAGTTTCGAGTTTAGAATTTAGAGTTTCGAGTTTTGAGTTTAGAATTTAGAGTTTCGAATTTAGAGTTTCGAGTTTTGAGTTTCGAGTTTCGAGTTTTGAGTTTAGAATTTCGAGTTTCGAGTTTTGAGTTTAGAATTTAGAGTTTCGAGTTTTATGGAAAAAAAAATATGGATAATTATTGGATTGCTTTAAGGACCTTACCACACAAGGAAAGATTTGTGATTTGTGAGCTTGAATCAAGAGAGTTTGAGTATATTTTCCCACGAATACCTGTTAGCATTCCGGGTAAAAAAAAGCGTACAAAACCTCTTATTTCATCATATATTTTCGTTAAAGCCCAAGACAACAATCTTGAAAAACTCAGATTTATCCCAGGGAGTAAAGGGTTTTTAAAAACTGATAATCGACCGGCATTGGTTACTGATGATGAAATTGAATTAATGTTAAAGATTTGTGGCGAATATGATATTGACAATAATATTTCTGAGTTTAAATGTGGCGACAAGGTTAAGATTTTATCTGGTTCCTTAGCCGGATATGACGGTTTTGTTATTTCAACCGATAGAAAGAAGCTATCAATTGACCTATGCAATGGTACTTTTAGAGTAATATTTAATATAAACGATACTGTTTTTGAAATAATCAAATAAGGTAAACTTCTGTTTATCAAACAGATAAGCTGCGGCAAGCAGCTTATGTGAAAAAATTAAACATTTTTTATAATTTTTCTTAACAATTTGTGATATTTTCATTATTTTTAAATCGTTAAATGTTGTTATTTAACTACATAGATATATTTTTTTGTTCTTTTCAACTTATTGGGGACGAAGCGGAGCTGTATAAAATCGGATAGATACTGTCACTAATTGTCTTTATCGCCAACCTCTTGGAGCAAGGAACGACTTGTGCTAAGCGTAGCCGAAGCAAGTGAAGAACGAAGTGGAGAACGGTTCGGCAAAAAGCTCACCGCATCGCAATCGAATAAATGCAAGGTGCAGAGCACCGAAATATTATTAA
>JAFGVU010000007.1 GCA_016937855.1 Bacteroidales bacterium
AACTGGACCAACGTAAGTGACAGGCGTTTTAAAACCAATGTCCAAGAAAATGTAGTCGGTATTGATTTTATTATGAAACTGCGCCCCATAACTTATAATTTAGACATGGACGCCATTGCAGAATTTAATAGCACACCAGACTCTATGCGCTTATTTGAAAGTGAAAAACTAAAAGCATCTGAAATACAGAGTGGCTTCATTGCACAAGAAGTAGAAAAAGCCGCATTAGAAGTTGGCTATGCTTTCCATGGTGTGGATGCTCCGAAAAATGAAACCAGTCACTACGGATTACGCTACGCCGAGTTTGTGGTTCCATTGGTGCAGGCTACTCAAGAGCAACAAGTTATTATTGAGGAGCAGCAAGAAGTTATTTTGCAACAGCAGCAAAGCATCGAGGAGCTAATGCTACGTATCGAGAAACTTGAAGGAATTGTGCTTTCTGAGTAATGCATTATACAAAGTATTTATGAGAATAATTAAAAAAAAGAATTATGAATAAAAAAATAATAACATTAACAATTCTTGTCTTTTCTGCTTTTTTTGTGCAAGCACAAAATTGGACGCAAATTGGTCAAGATTTATTTGGAGATACAGGCTATGATCACATGGGTTGTTCGGTAGGTATAAGTGCAGATGGTTCTGTAATTGCAGTCGGAGCGTATGCTAACGACGGCGGTGGAAACGATCGTGGTCAAGTAAAGATTTTTAAAAACACAGCAGGGGCATGGGGCCAAGTTGGAGATGATATCATTGGTGAAAACAATGAAAACTTTTCTGGTTATTCTGTTAGCTTAAATAACGATGGTAATATTCTTGCAATTGGTGAGCCTTTTAATAACGATAATGGAATCATGTCCGGGCAAGTTCGTGTATTTCAAAATATTGGTGGTACATGGGTGCAAGTAGGCTCTGATATTAATGGAACCGCTCCTGAAGATTTGTTTGGTAGTGCAGTCTCATTGTCAAACGATGGTACAGTGCTTGCAATTGGGGCATACAATAATGATAGCAACGGGACTAATTCTGGGCATGTAAAGGTGTTTCAAAATCAAGCTAATGTTTGGACTCAGGTAGGTTCAGACTTAGTTGGAGGTGGAGATTATTATGGTTTTGGTAAGTCAATTAGTCTTAATGGAGATGGAACTAACTTATGTGTCGGTGCAATAGGCGGTGGGAATAACAAAGGCTTAGTACAGGTATTTAACTTCGCTAGCGGTAATTGGACTCAAATTGGTTCAGATATTGAAGGCGAAAACAACTCGGATAGTTTTGGTGTCTCTGTAAGTATTAGTGATGATGGAAGTGTTTTTGCAGCAGGCGCTTATACTAATGAAGGTAATGGACCGGGTTCTGGTCAGGTTCGTGTTTATGAAAACTTCGCAGGGAATTGGACACAAATTGGTAGTGATATTGATGGTGAAGAGGAATACGATTATTTTGGATCCTCAGTAAGTTTAAATTCCTCGGGAGACATTCTGGCTGCTGGAGCGTATGGAAATGATTTCAGTGGTGATCAAGCTGGGAATGCACGAGTTTTTCAGTATCAAGGAGGCTCATGGTTACAAATAGCTAATAGTATCTCCGGCGATGCGCCTCAGGATAGTTTTGGAAATAGCCTTTGCCTTAATTCTTCAGGGACTACACTAGTAGTAGGAGCAATAGATAATTCAGCTTATAATATTTATGCTGGACAAGTACAAGTTTTTAGCTATAATACTTCAGTTGATGCGACTCCTTATACGTATCAGCACTTTAGTGTTTTCCCTAATCCAACATCAGATTTTATTAATATTATTGCTGAGGCTGATATCAATTCAGTAGTTATTACAGACATGTGTGGGAAAACTGTTTTAAACGAGTCAATTAATATTTTTAAAGGAGACTATTTTAAGGCAGACATAAGCGACTTAGAGAAAGGTATTTATTTTGTGTCGATTAGTAACGACATGGATCCTTGTGTTGTGAAATTTATTAAAAAATAACATTATTTATAGATGAGTATTATGAAAAATATAGCAAAACAATGTGTATTGATAATTCTTAACGTATTGGTTTTGTCAGCATGTGGACAGAATAATACAAAAAAAACTATAGAACGTAGTTCTGATGATATATTAGCATCAAAAGATGGATACACTTATACTAGCGAACATTTTCAACAAGAGTTACAATTCTTAGAATTTATTCTTGGCGTTGAAATAACTGAAGCTGAAAAACAGGAAGGGTTAGAAGAAACACTTAGTAATTTTGATAAAAATCCTTCTAAATCTATTCAAGAAGTTGAAAATATCGATGAGCAAATGCAACAAGTATATCAGTTAACAGATCCTTATCAAATTGCTCTTGTAAGATCAGCATTTATAAGTCAGTTATATATGATTTTTGAACAGATGAATGAAGAGACCTTCTTTGCAAAAGTATTAAATAAGTATGTGCCGGTTTTAATTTATGATCAGGAGAATATGCTTGCTTTTACCGAACAAGACTTTCAAGGGTATTTAACAATGTTGCAATTGAATAGCCTGGCAACCGGGATTCAATATTCATACAGCGAAACAGAAATTCAACAATTTCGCGAGGCATTGGTACAACAGTTTTACTATGCAAGTGTTGCAGACAGACAATCTATGTGTGTTATGAGTGTTATGGCTCAATATATGCTTGCATCTTACAATCAGTTAAGTGATGTAGAAAAACAGGCATGGAAAGAACAGATAATCAATCAGCAAGCATATCAGTATCAAAATTATTATGATCAGAATGATCCATTTATGCAGGGATATAACCAGGCTGCTGCAAACGCAACTCTTGAGCCAGAATGGCCTGCCGGAGTTAATACCCAAGCAGAAAAACAGGCATACTTACAACAGTATCGTAATGGTATGAATGCGAATGCTGCAACTTATGGCATTATGAACGATATGATGATGAATAATCATGCTACAATGCTTAATACTATTGAAAATTTTGGAAATACAGGTAATTATTGGGAAGTGAAATATTAGAATTGTAACTAGCTAATCTAAACATAGTTTATCATTGCTGCTTGCTATGGCATAAATATAGCAAATCAGTTCTTTTCAGACCCGGAGTATTACTTCGGGTTTTTTTATGTCAAATCTGAAAGAGAAATAAACTCATTTTTTAGGGCATTAGAAATAAGATCAGCGGTTTTGTTTACATTTAATTTAAGCATTAAGCTTTTTCTGTGCGTATTTACAGTATTGATGCTTATAAATAATTTTTCGGAGATTTCTTTACTTGTTAATCCCATGCAAATACATTTAAGAACATCTTTTTCTCTACGTGAAATCATTGGCATGGAAGCCTGCACAGATTTCATCATTTTAGCAACCTCTGGACTTAAAACCTGATTTCCACTCATTACAATTTGAATGGCTTCCAGAATTTCTTCTTTAGATGAGTTTTTTAACAAATAGCCAGAAGCACCATTTTCAATCATGCTAGTAACATAAGCTAATTGATTAAATGTACTAAGTCCAATAATTTTGATTTCAGTAATTTCCTTTTTTACTAATTTGCATAATTCAACTCCACTAATATCGGGTAAGTTTATATCCATTAATACTAATTCAGGTTTAATACTTTTAATAGACTCAAGTGCATTTTTTGCATTCAATGCATAACCGGTAATTAGTATTTCTTTAGAGTTGGAGAGAAGGTTTTTTATACCTTCAATAACCATAAAATGATCATCTACAATAAAGATTTTAACTGGCATTATTTTATATTTATTTCGATGAAAAATGAACTGCCTTGATCAGTCTCAGACTGAATGTCTAAAGAACCATTTAGAAGCTTTAAACGGTTTTCAATATTTGTTAACCCAATACCTTTTTTATCAGAAATTTTATCAGAATCAAAACCTTTACCATCGTCCTCAACTGTAATTGTAAGATTCTGATCAATAACAGTAAGCTGAACGTTTATGTTTTTTGCACTTGCATGTTTTAATGCATTATTAATCAGTTCCTGAATTATCCTGTAAACAGAGATTTTAGTTTGGTGGCTAAGGTCTATCTCTTCTAAGCCAAATGCTTGATAAGATATATTAGACTTTGAGTTTATATTTATATCTGTACAGAAGTTCTGAAGTGCTACATCTAACCCGAATTTATCAAGAACATCAGGCATTAGACTATGTGCAGTATTGCGCATTTCTGAAATACTACTGTCAACCAAATCAATACACTTATCGATATCTGTTTCTTTAGCTCGTGATTGTTTAAGTTTATCTTTTAGGTTTCCTAAAGCATATTTTAAGCTGGATAAAATGCCACCTAATCCATCGTGAAGATCTTTTGCAAGACGCCTTCGTTCTTCTTCTTCACCCCTTATAAGCATTTCTCTGGCTTTTAATTGCTTTTCAGTTTCTAGCTGTTTAGTCTTTTGTAAATGAATTCGTCTTTTTTGACGATATAATACAATAACAAATATTATTACCAGAATAAGGCTTACCGATATTATTGCAAGTCTAAGTATTGTTTCTTCATGTTCCTTGAGCAATACTTGTTGAACATATAGTTGGTGATCCTTTTTTGCGGTTTCATATTTTTCTTTTGCGTCAGAAATGCTATTCTGAATTATCTCATTCATTACTTTATCATTGCATTCCTCAGCTTTTTTATCATATTCTAAAGCTTGCTCAATGTCATTTTTAGCATATGAGATATCTGCTAAAAGGTTGTATATATAGCATTCTTCTACGAGATATTGATTCTCCTGAGCAATTTCCAGTGCTTGTAAAGCATAGTTTTCAGCCTCTTGATATGATTTTGTGTATAGGTGGTAAATTCCAAGTCCTTTTAGAGCAACCACCTCATTTTCTTTAAGATTTAGTTTTGTTGCTTTCTCATAAGCGAGAGTAATGTACTTATTATATTCATCAAAATCCTTATCCTGAAGTTTTAAGTTACCAATATTTAAATAAAGTGTTGCCAATAATAATTCATCATTTAGTAACAAAGCCAAATCTAATGACTGCATCAGGGACGCTTCGGCTTGTTCTAAGTCATTTAAATTGACATATATGTTTCCTAAATTGCTATATGAATCCGCAAGTGTTTTAGTTATACCAATAGGTTCAGCTATCTCGATGGCTTTCTTACTATAATACAATGCAGTGTCATAACGGCTAATATCATTATATACTGCTCCCAGAATACTATATATTTGAGAGTTGATAACATCATCACCTCTTTTCTCAAATATTTTTAAGCCTTTATGGTAGTATTCAATTGCATTAATGAAGTCCCCAAGATTTCTATAAGATGTGCCTGTGTTTATGTATGATTTTCCTAGATATAATTCATCTGAATGTTTATTTGCATATGCTACAGCTTGTAAGTTAAGATTTAAGGAAGAATCATACATACCTGTAATGTTTAGTAAGTATGTGTAATTTGAATAATACTGTAATACTCCTCTATGATAGCCTAATTTTTCACTTAATGATTTAGCTTTTAAATAATAGCTTTTTGCTTTGTCTAGGTCATAATATTCATATAATTGACCGATTAGGATATAATTCTGTACTTTTAATGTGTCATCCTTTAATGTGCAAACATGTTTAATTAAACTATCAATATAGTAATCTTCTTGTCCAATGACCTTTGTAATTTGAATACTACTAATAAACAGTATTATTGAAATGTAAATGTATATTCTCGCAAAAAAGAAGTTGCTTAATTTTTTGTGAGTGTTGGTTTTAAAAGATTTCATTTTGTAATAGCAATAGTTAATTTAATGGCTTCTTTATTGTTACATCACAAAATTAAAAAAAAAACTATTTGTTTAGCATTTTTTTTACATAACCTCAGGAACTTCGATTCCTAATAAATTCATGCCGGTTTTTATGGTGTTTGCAATTTGTAGTGATAATTGTAATCTGAATTGAAGTATTTTAGTGTCTTTTTCCTTTAAGATTGAATGCTCGTGGTAAAATTGATTAAAGTCCTTTACCAAATCATATATATAATTTGCAATCATTCCGGGATCGTGTTTTTTTGCTGACTCAATTATGATGCCTTCGTATTCGGTTAAAGATGATATGAGCTTGACCTCACAATCAAGCAATCGAGTTTCGTCGGAAACTTTTCCGTTGAATTTGATTTTTTGTTTTTCGGCATTACGCAATATTGAGCAAATACGAGCATGAGTATATTGAATAAAAGGACCTGTGTTGCCTGTAAAATCAATCGATTCGTTAGGGTTAAAAGTCATTTGCTTTTTAGGATCAACTTTAATTATATAATATTTTAGAGCACCCAAAGCAATCATCTTTATGATTTTATCTTTTTCTTCATCCGGCAAATCATTTATCTTGCCATTTTCTTGGGAAATCTTTTTAGCGTTTTCTATCATTTCAGACATCAAATCGTCTGCATCAACAACAGTGCCTTCGCGCGATTTCATCTTTCCTTCGGGCAACTCAACCATGCCGTACGATAAGTGCTCAATTCGGGATGCATAATCTTTGTCAAATTTCTCAACAATTTTCTTTAAGACTTTAAAATGATAATCTTGTTCATTACCAACAACATAAATCATTTTGTCAGGATTGTACTCTTCAAACCTTTGAAAAGCTGTTCCTAAATCTTGAGTCATATAAACTGTTGTTCCATCACTCCGTAATAAGATTTTTCTGTCTAGTCCTTCATTAGTTAAATCTATCCAAACCGAATTGTCGGGGTCTTGAGTAAATATGCCTTTTTCTAGTCCTGTCTTAACTAGTTCTTTACCGTGTAAGTATGTTGACGACTCATAGTATAATTTGTCAAACTCAATTCCCAAGTTTTTGTATGTTTCTTCAAAACCTTCATAAACCCAGGAGTTCATCATCTCCCAGACTCTACGCACTTCATGGTCGCCAGATTCCCATTTTTGAAGGATTTCGCGTGCTTGTAGCATTAATGGAGCTTGCTCTTTTGCCTGATCTTCTGTTAAACCACTTTCAACAAGCTCGGCAATTTGCTCTTTATAGTTTTTATCAAACAAAACATAGTAATCGCCAACAAATTTATCGCCTTTTTGATTTGTCGATTTAGGAGTGGAGTTTTTTCCCCATTTCATCCATGCAAGCATTGATTTGCAAATATGTATGCCCCTGTCGTTGATTAGATTAACTTTTATTACCTCATTGCCTGCAGCACTAATAATTCTCGAAACTGCATCACCCAACAAATTGTTGCGTATATGTCCTAAATGTAGAGGCTTGTTTGTGTTTGGCGAAGAAAACTCAATCATTATTCTTTGAGCGGGAGAGTCATTTTTGTGACTTTTTTCTTTTACTAGATTATTCAATCGTTGTATCCAATATTCCTGAGTCATTTTTAAGTTCAAAAAACCCTTAATAACATTGTACGATGATATATCCTCAAACCTTTGTTTAATAAAAACACCCAAGTCTTTGGCTGTGTCTTCAGGTTTTTTTTTGCTTAGTTTTGTATATGGGAAAACTACCACAGTAAAGTCTCCATCTATTCCCTCTCGTGTTCTTTCTACTGCGACGCTAATGTTTTCTGTTTCAGCTTTGTATATCGTTTCCAGCCCGTCTTTAATATATTTAATTATATTCTTCTCCATAATTTTTTGATCGTATGCAAAAATACAACCAAGTTTTTAAAATATACCTATGTTTTATTATTTTGTTGATAAAATTTGCAATATGCTGATATACCGCAAGTTGCGCAATTGGGCGAACGTGCAGTACATACATATCGTCCGTGTAAAATCAGCCAGTGATGTGCGTCGGGAATATCGGCTTTGGGGATAAATTTTACTAATTGTTTTTCGGTTTGGAGTACTGTTGTTGCATTTGTGCTTAATCCAATTCGTGCCGAAACTCTAAAAACATGTGTGTCAACAGGCATTTTAGGTTGACGAAATAATACAGATGCAATAACATGTGCTGTTTTGCGACCTACTCCCGGTAGCTTTTGCAAGTCTTCAACATCTTCAGGAACGACACCATTATGCTTTTCGAGTAGCATTTTTGCCATTGATGCTAGATGCTTGGCTTTGTTATTAGGATATGTACATGACTTTATGTAATCGAATATGACTTCTGGTGATGCATTACTCATAGTTTCAGCATCGGGATAATCTTTAAAAAGGGCAGGGGTGATGATGTTAACTCTTTTATCGGTGCATTGCGCACTCAATATTACGGCTACAAGTAATTGAAAATGGCTGTCAAAGTCTAGTTCTGTTTCGGCAAGTTTCATGTTATTACGAAACCATTCTAACACATTTTCGAATCTTTCTTTTTTAGTCATAGCTTATTAATCTTGCAATAAAAATTCAAAGAGCATTAGGGATTGATCACCCCTTTTGCTCTTTGTGATTTGTTATAAGTTTGCAGCGTGTGTAATACACTGAGCTCCGATAAGTATCGGAGTCGAAGTGTACGTTATTCTTGTTCTGATAAAAATCTTTCTGCATCAATAGCAGCCATACAACCTGATCCGGCAGCTGTAACCGCTTGACGATAGATGTGATCTTGTACATCACCGCAGGCAAATACACCCGGCACTTTGGTTTTTGATGACCCTTTTTGAGTTATTATGTATCCTGTTTCGTCGGTATCCAGATAGTCTTTAAAAATATCAGAATTTGGAGTGTGACCAATAGCGACAAAGAATCCGTGTATATCTATTGTTTTTTCTTCGTTAGTTTTATTATTGATTAGTTTTGCACCGGTTACACCTGAATTATCACCAAGAATCTCAACTGTATTGTGATTCCATAAAACTTCAATTTTTGGATTTTCTTCAACACGCTTTTGCATGGCTTTTGATGCACGCAACTCGTCTCGTCTGACAATCATATAAACTTTGTTACATATACCTGCAAGGTATGATGCTTCTTCGGCAGCAGTATCTCCACCACCAACAACAGCAACATCTCTGCCTTTGTAAAAGAATCCGTCGCAGGTTGCACACGCAGAAACTCCAAGACCTTTAAATTTTTCTTCAGATTCGAGTCCAAGATATTTCGCTGTAGCTCCTGTTGCAATTATTACAACATCTGCTTCAATTTCGTGCGTATTATCAGCAACTACTTTAAACGGTCTGCTAGAGAAATCAACTTTTGTAATAATTCCAAATCTTACATCTGTACCAAAACGCTCTGCTTGAGCTTTTAATTGGTTCATCATTTCTGGTCCTGCAACACCTTCGGGATAACCCGGAAAGTTGTCAATATCTGTGGTAATTGTTAATTGTCCGCCTGGCTGTAAGCCTTCGTAAACAACAGGACTAAGATTTGCACGAGCTGCATAAATTGCAGCAGTATAACCGGCTGGTCCGGAGCCGATAATCAAACATTTGATTTTTTCACTCATCGGTAACTAATTTTTAATTTATGATTGTTAATAATTATTTTGATATTTCTATGGGAATACTTTCATAAACTTGCATGCAACTGCCGTCTTTTTTATTACAAGCTTGACCATCTATAATTAGACTAATGGAGTTTGTGTCAGATTTTGGGACAAAAACACACTTTATTTCAACTTTGTCAGAATAACTCATTACATCCATCCCAAAAACATCATCGTACATAGTCTTAGCTTTTTTTATCTCTGTAAATTCAAAAGAGTTAATAAGGTTCTCTGCATCTTCAAATCCAAGATAAAGGGGTAGAGGTCCGCCTTCGTCCATGTTCATTCCATATATATACCAATCGGTCGGAATGTCTGCTTTAATCGTAAGCACATAGCTGCCATTGTCTAGTCGTGATTGCTCTATATTCCAGTTAAGTAATGATTCTTGTGAAAACGAGATAAGAGAAAAAATAACCAAAAAACTTAATATTATTCCACTTTTCATAATTGTTTGAATTTTATTTAACAACTGTAAAGATAGCAAATTGTTTGCCTAAAATTATTATGAAAATAGTTTTTCTAAATTATTTTTTTCTAAAAATGTTTGTTTACAACAAGTTGGCGGTGGTTATATAAATTATTTTATATTGAATCATGACGTTTTGGCAGTTAAATATAAGGATGTTAATTGTCAATAATGTAGTGATAAGACAAGTCTTGTAGTTGTTGCAAATCCTTTAAAATGTTCAAGCGCTTTGGGTTACTGAGTAGCAAATACCTTAAAATGTTCAAGCGCGAATCCGTCGCGTTTGGATATTTTAAGAACACGAGCGTTTATTTCCAGACTTTTGATTAATATTAGTGGTATAGTTTTAATGAATAGTAACAATATTTCCATTATGTGCGAAAAAAATTGATTATACCGAAATGAATTATTTAATAGTCTAAACGACGCTGCGCTTTTTTATACTAAAAATAATTTCAATCGGCATTTACCACTGTAGAAATAATATTACGTCCTCATGCAATCGGACTATATATTATTTCACA
>JAFGVU010000002.1 GCA_016937855.1 Bacteroidales bacterium
AAAATAAATAATGGCGAGGTAGCTCAGCTGGTTAGAGCGCATGATTCATAATCATGAGGTCGGCGGTTCAAGCCCGCCTCTCGCTACGGATTAAACAACAAAAGACCTGTAATTTCAACGATTACAGGTCTTTTTATTTTAATGCAGTGTCCTATTCAGTGTCAAATTCAATAAATTTGTTTTTAATTAAAAACGTTTTAACCTTGTCAATATAATCACATTACAAGATACAAATTTTCATGCTATTCTAAATCAAAAGACCGTTTAAATCAATATCCAATTTTTTCTACCCAGAATTTTTTTAAACCTTACTTTTTCGAAATCAATTTTCATTTTCTGTAATTTTTTACCAACCCGAATTAAAACACTTTTCTAAATACCCTCAGATTTTTTATAAAAATTTTGGCAATCCAACTATGCCAAAACTGATTCTCTCCTCTGGATTTCCAATTTATTTTTTGTATAATTTTTTATAAAACCAAGTAACTCTGGGACTCTGGAAAACCAGAATTATTCAAACACCTGACGAACAGCCTCTTGGAGCACCCACAGACCCTCTTGAGGGGGGGGCATTGACGGGTATCCAGTGGGGGTTACCGTGGGGGGAGTATAATCTTGAACATTGATATCTAAATCAAATTCCACCAGTATTTATAATAAATGCAAAAAATATGAACCCAGACTTGTTAAACCATCAAGATTCCAAAACGATAAAAACCATGAACACAATTGATGAACTAATAACAAATATGACCGATGCTCCCGAAAAGTATCATCACCTAAAAATTTTCTTACACCGTGAAAACACCAAAATACCATCTGAATTTGGGAGAAAATATCTTTTCGTGTCACCAGATTCGTTTGGTCTGTTAAAATTGAACGACCTGATGGTTGAAAACAACAGTATTAAACTACATATGGAAGATGCATTTACTGGTCAGTTAGGTTCATTTACAATTGACACCAATGATGATTCATTTAATTTTTTATTAATCGCATGGGAAGATATTCAGACATTGGTTGTTCAGGATAAAATCAGGAACACAACAAAAAATGTTATTGACTAAATCGGTTTACATCAGTATTTATTATAAAAATGCATATGAACCCAGACTTGTTAAACCAAAATGATTCTTCAAACACCGCAATAACATCAAAATTCATTCGACTAAATGGTTTCTTCGTTATTGACTCTCCATGCATCTTTTGCACTAAAAAGATTGTTAGAGTTGATGATTGTTACGACCTGATTCGATTTCTCGATGACGGTGGTATCGGACTCCGAAATGTTCAGTTCAGAGATGCTACATTACAGAATGATGTTCTTAGTATTTTCGTTCATGATATTTCTACGAATCATGAATATCAGTACTCACAATCATTTAATAATGATACAGCTTGCAGTTGGTTACTGGTTGAAAAAAATTATTTCGATGAAGAACTTCAGGGATTGGGTTTTTAATTAAAAACATATCCGAATTAACTTTCAATACGTTTTTAATTAAAAACCCTATGATTTTCCTTAAAGTAGCAGAACTCGAATCACCCAAAGAATATTTACATATTGTGGAATAAAAGATTAAGATGTCCTCTGCAATTTCGATAGTGAACCATCGTGAATACCTGCATTATCGGGACTACAGGATATGTTAAGCGTACCCAAAGTTGGAGAACCATCAACACTACTTGGATAATATACACAATAATCCGTCACCCCATTGCTACTAGAATATTTTATTATCGAGTAATTTTCGTCTTCTAATCCATATCGTTTCACAGCACTTTTTACTTCATCAGAAATCTCATTAACTATTTCCCATGTGCCTGTATAATGATTTTCGTTTACTGAATTCTGACCTGTCATTCGTCTAACTGCTCCTGACTCGAAAGTTCCATTACAATTAAGTGTTGTACCAGTATCAGTACTCACTCCTTCAACCGTTGAACTTGGATAACTACTTGTGAACCTTTTTCCACAAATGTCTTCCTTCTTAACATTCGAAAAATTGCTACTGCATGACATCATTATAAATGCCAATACAACTAAAATAGATAGTTTTTTCATTGTGATTTTTTTAATATAATATTTGTATTTGAGAAACTAAATGAATGAAAACACAAAATAAATTGATGTAATTACTGTGCGTATATTTCTACAACAAATCCGTAATCTTCATCAGATATCTTGCTATTACTGTAATCCTCACAAGGCTGATACTTATCAGAAGAACTTCTTGAAAATCCTATTACTACGTGTCCAATTGGCGTACCATAGTTATCAGTTACATTTGCTTTTGGATAATTCCATGTTGCCTGACAATGCTCTATTTTTGCTGGTTTACCCCATGCTTTAACAAAATCTTTATATTGCCAACTTGAACCGTATTCTGTACTTTTTTTTAATTCAGAAGCAGTCCATTTCTTGTCTAAGTTAGAACAACTTCCGAATGCAAGGGAAAGAAATAGTCCTATAATTAGGACTGAAATGGTAGGTTTAAAATTCCTGTTTTTCATTTTTCTTATTTTTTGGTTTAAAGATTAAAATACTTAGAAGTGATGTTATTAGTCATCAATACTAGAGAGTGATAAAGATAAACAAACAAATTCAAACAGGGCATATATGCTCTGAATAGATTATCAGGATTTCGGATTTTGTGTATTTACAATACAATCCGAATGGAAAAAGAGGACTTTCTAAAAAAAATAGGTGAAAATATTGTGCGATTAAGAGAGATGAAAGGACTTAAACAAATAGACCTTGCTATTGAACTTAATATTGATGATTCCTCACTACGTAGAATTGAAAGTGGAAGAACCAACCCAACCATTATTACATTAAAGAAGATTGCAGATGTTTTAAAGGTAAATTTATCAGAGATAGTTGATGTAATTTAAATAATCTAGTGTAACAACTGGTCACATTTTTACGTGGTTCTTATGTATTTATATGTAAACATCCAATCAAATGAAATTACAAGACAAATTCCCATACGATAGTGCGATTTGGGGGTTAGAGAACCTTTACACCACTGTTGGCGTTGATTCGTTTTACATTAATAACAGTTGTGTGATAGCCAAAAACCATACAATAACTACTGGGCATTCATACATGTTAGTTCACCATTTAGAAAATGGTCAGATAACAACCCAGCTTGTTCGGTTGGTTGATGTGTATAACGATAATGTAAATATTAATTTGGTTTTATGTGATAAAATTAAAGATGATAGTATCAGCATTCAGTTGAATGTACGAGACAGAAACAATTATTGTCCATGGCAGCTTATTGATATTAACTTTTTTCGAGATGAAATCGACAGGTTGATGATAAAAATGTATTGTAACTGTTAACCTAAATACTGGTAAATGCTACCCCTGCTTACTTTAACAATCTTGGATATTTGCATAATGCTGACACCTTCAGATTTCAATTTCTTGATTTTTTTAATCTTGGATTCATCTAAAGTCGGACGACCACCAACACGACCCTGTTGACGTGATTTTTCCAGACCAGCTTTTACACGTTCAGAAATTCTTACACGTTCTTGTTTCGCCAGTGTCGAGAGCAGCGCAATAATCACATCTTTAAATATGCCACTTGAATCGATGTACTGTTCACTATATGATTTGTAAACCACACCATAATCATCCAGCAATTGCAAATAATGGATGGTCTTACGAGTTCCTTCACGAGTTAAACGGTCAAGTGCAAAAAACAATAACATATCAAATTTACGTTTAGATGCATCTTTCATCATCTTCTGAAATTCTGGTTTGTTTTCTTTTGCTCCACTTATAACATCAACATACTCTTTGGTTATTTCGTGACCCATGCTTTTACAATATTCACGAAGTAATAATAACTGATTTTGGTTGTCGCTGGTATCTTTTGAAATTCTGGAATAAAGTGCAACTTTCATATCGTTAATTTTTAGTGTTCAAAAAACAGGTGTTATTTGGACAGTGGATTTATAATATTAATTTCCTTTGTTTTTGGGCATTTCAGAGGGTCAAATTTCAATAGGTTTTTTGAACAGTAGTTTTTACACATCTTCGTTATTTTCAATTGTCATAATTATGTGCAATATAGTGATTCCAATCCAATTGTCATAATTATGTGCAATTAATTTATATCTTTATATTAAAATTATTTATATGGTAGACGATATAAACAAATGGCAACCACCAAAGCAAGTGGACGAAGAACATGCTGCTACAATTAAAGAAGTTGGTGAGAAATTAAAAAAACTACGTGAGAGAACAGGTTTAAAATCTTCGGCATTTGCTAAAGAACTTGGGATATCTCGGAATTCATACTCACAAATGGAACGAGGCGAAATTTACTTCAGTCTCAGAAATCTTCTGATTATTATAAATCACCATGGTCTTGACCTCAAGAAATTCATTGAAACCGACCTCGAAAATTTATAATTTCCAATTATTTCTATTATGTCCGTGTCACTGCTATACGTGTAGGACTCTTTTTTTGACCAAAATAACTTTAAAAGCGTGATGTTTGACGTTGAACTACCCATTTTACCTTCATTTCTCCTTGCATTTAATCCCCTTTAAACCCCAATAAAGTACCGTAATTTTGGTATTAATTAGGAGTTAATGTACATCATGATTCACAATTTATTGTGCTGAGTATTTATAATAAAATTATATATAATGATTGACAAAGAAATAAATCCAAACAACTCTGACCGTCTCCAAGCCGTTACTGTTTTTTTAAAATGGTATAGAATCAACTCAGGTTTAACCCAATTGGAACTGAGTGAGTGTTCAGGCATTCATAGAAACACCATTGTCCGATACGAATCCTGTAATCCAGAGAATTTAACGCTCTTGACGGTCTTTGAGATTGCCAATGCTTTAGATATAGATATTAATCAAATATTCATGGAGATTGAATAAATCTAAGGTATTAGAAGATATTAATAATGAGATTTTGCGATAGTCCGAAATTAATATTTGTTTGGCGACAGTGACAGTATTATGGCACCATTAAACCATTCTTAACTAACAGTATTTGTGTTGTTTAAAAACCAAACCGAAAAACCGACACCATCGCCAAAGTATTTAATCTCTCACAAAAGCAATAGACCCTTTGGAAATGTATTTACATAAATACATATAACTCTTCTTAATGTATATGCAAAATTGGCATTCTGACGGTTAATATAAATATATTAGCAGTAATGGCGGATTGACGGAAAGGTCGTTTACATACTGTATATCAGTAATTAGCATTCCGTCATCACTCCGCCATCTCCGCCAAAATCAAAATATTTTCATTTTATTCGAATAATATGATGAAAAAAAATATTTGATGAGTATTTATTAGAAAATAACAAGATTAAAAATTT
>JAFGVU010000064.1 GCA_016937855.1 Bacteroidales bacterium
ACTGTAGAAATAATATTACGTCCTCATGCAATCGGACTATATATTATTTCACATTGGTATAAAATGGGGATTGTACAAAGCACAAAATGTTTAACAATTGCCACAAAAAAGACCCCATGCCCCATGCCCCAAGCCCAATGCCTTGTTTTTAGGAAAAGAAATATATATTGTTATTTTAAACCAGCTAAATAATTACTAATAAATAATCATAGAAATTGAGAGGTGAAATAAAGTGTAAATTTTATCATATCAATTCAAATTGCAAGATATTGTAAGTACTATCCCACAAAAACTCACTTGTCGGCTGCACCGTTGCCCCCGGCTTCGAATTTGCCGATTTTGAATTGGCGGAAAAAGAAAAACTTTGCGATTTGTTTCCTGAACAGAAAGATATTATTTTGAAGTTTTGTCGTTGAAACCGATAAGCATTCAAACCTATTGTCTGGAGTTATGAATTATCAAATAATCATCGATTTTGATGATTTTTAACTTTATCGATAAGACTACTAGTATTCGTAAAATTATTAAAAATATTATCTATCAAATATTAAATAAACTTATATTTGTACATTCTGATTAGTAAATTCAATGTTATTAAAAATTAAAAATCACTATATTCCTGAATTAATTGCTTACTTTACCGGCAGACCTCGCCCATTTTCTGTAAGTTTTAATATTACTCCCGACTGCAATCAAAGCTGCATTTATTGTGAAATTGGAAATAAAATTGAGCGAAATACCGATAGACTTCTTAATCAAGAAGATATTAATTGGGTTATTGACGAAATGGCGAATGCAGAAATAAAAAGATTGGCAATTAATGGAGGCGAGCCTTTCTTATTTAAATCTTTATTAGAAACAGTATCTTATGCCGGGTCAAAAAACATTGTATGTGCAATTACTTCAAACGGAATGACTATTCACCGCCTCTCTCCCACTGAAATTGCAGTCTTAAAAGAAAACAGAAGTGAAGTAAATATTTCAGTGGATTCATTGGACAACTCAATAAACAGTTTTACTCGGGGAAGCAAACTTGCACTTGAAAATGCAAAAAAGTCAGCAAAAACCCTTATGGATGCGGGAATTCCAGTGACTTTTTTATCAGCTATTTCAAAGTATAATTATCAAGATCTTTATTCATCATTGGTAAAAGCATACGAATTGGGAGTAGGTCAGGTTTTGTACCAACCTCTGATTTTTTATTCAAATTATCCGGACAGAAAGGCAATTATAGATAAAGCGAATCTAAATGTTGCTTATGAAGACATAGATATTTTAAAGGCAGAATTGAGAAAAATCCTTAAATTTGAGAGAACACACAAAATAAAAACCAATGTTTATAGATTTCTTCCATGGATTGAAAATTACATTAAAATGACAAGTGGGATAAGTAAAACATGGTTTTGGGAGGGATATTTAAAGAAGTTCTACTGTCGCGACATTCATGCATTGATTGATATTGCTTACGATGGAGGAATTCAGCCTTGTGCTTTTGCAAAAGCAGAGATAAATATAAAAGATGACCGTAGTCAGGGTCTGATTGCACTTTGGATAAAAGCTAGCGAAAGCATAAAGAATGACCTCAATAATGGAAAATATAGAGGTTATTGTAATGCATGCAGCAACCACTTTTCACGCAATATGATTGCATCCTTAATGAAATACCCATTCAAAAACAGATCGGCACTTATTAAATTTCTGCTATTGATGACCTCAAGAGCAATTCATTCGATGTATAAAAAATTATTTGTAAGATAATATGAAAAAAGCTTTAGTAACAGGAGGTAATCGTGGTATTGGACTTGAAATATGCCGTCAACTTGAGAATTCAGGTTTTAAAGTAATTATGGGTACTCGAAGTTTAAGCAATTTGCCCGATGATTTTGAACATACATTTAAAAACACAATACCTAAAGAACTTGACGTAACAAAAGAGGACACCATTCTTAATCTCTTCAATTTTATAAAAAACGAATTTGGGAGTCTGGATGTACTAATTAATAATGCCGGTATTGGTGAATTCTATTATCTTACAAAAACTTCACGATTAAAAAAATTCCGAGACTATCTGGACAAAAAATCGTTTATGTTTCGCATTATTAACAAGAGCATGGTTGGTAGTTTAAGGCGTTTAAAAATCATGAAACAAAAAACAGGAGCTTCTACTATCCCAATTGAGTCAGTAAAAACTATAATGGAAACAAACTTCTACGGAGCTTGGCGGACAATTCAAGTATTTATTCCGCTTTTAGCAAAAACAAAAAATGCACAAATTATTAATGTGAGCAGTGGTATGGGAGAATTAAACAGTTTAACTGGAATTTATCCTGGATATAGCTTATCCAAAGCTTCCTTAAATGCCCTAACAATTATGTTTTCCAATGAACTCAAGGAGCATAAAATTGCAGTAAATGCAGTTTGCCCGGGATGGGTAAAAACAAGAGTTGGCGGACCAAATGCCCCAAGAACTGTTGAACAAGGTGCCGAAACAGTAGTGTGGTTGGCCAAATCGGCCTCTACCCCATCGGGAAAGTTTTTTCGTGATAGAAAAGAAATAAATTGGTAAAGTTTAACAATCAAAACCCTCAATATGAAAATCGGTTTAATATTTCCAAATCAGGACAGACGATACAAAACAGTACATGTCGGTTTTGGTTATCTGGTTTCGTGGGCAAGAAAACAACACAAAGACCTTGAGTTTACATTTCTCGATACTAGAATCGCAAGTAAAAACGAAACAAGAGATTTTTATAATAAAAATTTTGATTTAATCGGTATCAGTTTGTACTCTCCTGTTTACTATGAAGCGATCAAAATTTTTAATAAAATTAGAAACACAAGTCCTGATGTTCCTATCGTTTTAGGCGGTCCTTATGTTACTACAATTAAAGAAGAGATATTTGTGCACACTCCGGCCGATTATGCTGTTTATGGAGAAGGAGAAAAAAGTTTTTCAGAATTAATTTCACACTTAAAAGGAGAGTTTGACATTTCGCAGATTGACGGACTTATGTATCGTGGTCAAGACAAAGAAATAATTACAAACCCTCCCCGAAAACGAATCGAAGATTTGGATTTAATTCCAATGCCGGCATATGATATTTTTAAAATGAATAAGTATCCATTGCATAGAATGACTGCAACACGAGGCTGTCCTTTTTCATGTGTATGGTGTAATTCTAGCTCACTTTGGGATCACACTTATCGGCAAAGAAATGTAGATGCTGTAATCGATGAAATACAATTCCTCATTAAGAATTACGGAAAAAAGATATTTGTTTTCAACGATAATAGTTTCAATGCAAATCTAAAATGGTTTGAGGAATTTTGCGACAAACTGATTGAAAGAAAAGTGGAGATCTTATGGTCGGTATCATTTCGAGCAGACATTCTTAATCAGGAAATTGCTCATAAAATGAAAAATGCTGGTTGTTACAATGTGGCCATAGGAATTGAATCTGCAAATAATGAAATGCTTAAGCATATTAACAAAGGAACAAATATTGAAAAAATAAGTGCCGGAATAAAAATGTTGAAGAATGCCGGAATAGAAGTAATGTCTCAATATGTAATTGGCTCTCCATACGAAACATTGGAAACAATCAAAGAATCTGTAAAATATGCAAAGACATCGGGAGCTGATTATACAAATTTCTACTCTGTGCTCCCATACAAAGGAACAACTCAGTGGGATTATGTGGAAAAACATGGTACATTTTTCACAACAGATATTCATCATTTTCATTCTATTAATCCCAGAATAGTATTTGAAACTCCGGAATTTCCTTATGCTGACAGACTTGAAGCCTTGAAAATTGTTAAAAAAAACGGATACTACAGTAACCAAGATAAAAAGAACTGGATGTTTGATTTTGCAAAAGATACTGGTAGAAAAATTCAAAATCTATTGCCACAGTCTGCCGGAGAAAGGGTTTATATGTTGCTCAAGTCTATTTACAAAATGAAAATAGTAAAAACTAACAATAAATGATTTATATCCTAATTCTGATATTACTATTACTATTAGTTGCGATTTATCTTGCCTATCCGTTATGGCTTAAAATAATTTGTAAACCATTAGTTTTAGATAATCAAAGATCTACACAAATACAGAATTGCTCAATCATTTTACTATCATTTAATGGTAGAAATCATCTTGAAAATAAAATCAAGTTTTTACTTAATGAGATTAAAAATAATACAAGAAGCGAATTAATTATTATTGACGACAATAGTTGTGACGGTAGCAAAGAAATAATCTCACTTTTTGCAAATGAATCTCAGGTAAAAATCATTTTAAAAGAAAAACGTGTTGGAATTCCTGACACCATGAACCGAGGTTTTGAAATTGCAAAAAACGAGATTCTGGTATTCTGCGACCAGCGTCAAAAACTTTCAGATGGCATAATAAACACACTAACTTCACCTCTCGGGCAGGCAGAAATAGGTGCTGTATCTGCTTGCATTTCCGGATCAGACAAAGCGAATTGTATTTCCCTAATACGCAAACATGAGAATTACTTAAAGAGAAAAGAAAGCGTTTCGGGAAACCTCATTGGAGTTTACGGACCGCTTTATGCAATAAAAAAAGAACAATATAAAAAAATCCCGTCTGATATTATTCTTGATGATTTGTACCTTAGCCTTGAAATCCTAACTCAGAAAAAAATAATCTTTAAACCAGATTGCCTCATAGTTGATGAAAGTTTAAAAGAATTGTATGATTATAAAAGAGCTCTAAGATACCTCAAAGGTTACAACCAAATACTAAAACAAAAGGACATAATAAGTAAATTAAGTAAAAAACAACGCACAATGCTATTTTGGCATAAATATTTGAGATTATTATTCCCTATATTTCTCATTATCAATTATGTCTGTTTAGGGATTCTATCATTTGCACACTATGGATTTTTCATAGGGTATATGCTATCTACTTTTTTGATAATTTTTTCATTAGTCCCAATAATTCCTAATCTTCTTCTACGAGTAAGAAATATAATCCGCATCAACATTTACTATCTGGTTGCAATGATACAAGTATTGACTAATTATAAACCTGAAACACTTAACCTTAACAGTCACACTAATGAGTAAAGTGCATAAAATCACTAGAGTAACCACACCTTCTTTTCCTCCAATGGATGAGTTAAAATCTTATTTATCCAAAATTTATCAATCAGAGGTTTTGACAAATTGTGGCGAGATTCATTCAGCTTTAGAGATCGCCTTATGTAATTATCTCGGAGTTGAACATATTAGTCTTATGTCGAGTGGAACTTCTGCACTGATGCTGGCAATAAAATCATTAAACCTTAAAGGTGAGGTGATTACCAGTCCATACACATCTGTTTCAACAATTCAAGCTATTTATTGGAATAATCTTAAACCTGTTTTTGTTGACGTTCAAAAAACTGATTGCAATATTGATGTTTCTGAAATAGAAAAAGCTATTACACCCGAAACCTCGGCCATTCTACCTATTCATGTTTATGGAAATCCATGTAAAATTGACGAAATACAAAAGTTAGCAACAAAATATAATTTAAAAGTAATTTATGATGCTGCACATTGCTTTGGCGTTACAAAAAAAAATAAATCTATCCTTTTATCAGGAGATATTTCTGCAATAAGTTTTCATGCAACAAAAGTTTTTAACACCATCGAAGGTGGGGCTGTGATTTGTAAGGATAGTAAAACAAAAAAACTTCTTGATGCCCTAAAAAACTCTGGAATAAGTTCTGAGACAAGTATTGCCGGATATGGTTTAAATGCAAAACTCAACGAATTTCAGGCAGCATTCGGGTTATCTTTACTTGGCTGTATTGACGAAAAAATAGAGAATCGAAGACTCGCGACACTTTTATATAAAACCAATCTCAAAGATGTTGATGGAATTAGAATAATAAGCACTAAACCTGATGTAAAATACAATTATACATACTTTCCAATATTTATTGATAGCAGTATATATGGTGTAACTCGAGATGCCCTTTTTGACAAACTTACAAATGAGAATATTTTTACACGCAAATATTTTTACCCCTTAGTAAGCGATTACGAAATATTCAAACAATATAAAAGAATCGCTCTAAAAAATGCCGAAGAACTCTCCCAAAATGTAATATGCCTTCCTCTATTTGACACTATAACTAAAGATCAAATTCATAGCATCTGCAAAATAATACGTAAAAGGTAAAAATGACATGTAAAATTTATTAAGCCAATTGAATCAATTGTGATATTTAAATGTCACTTTTAAAACATTGCATATCAGCAGGTATGGTTTTCGCAAAAAATCACTATTTTTGATGTTTAATAAAAAACTTTATTGATAATCATGAAAATCCATCTATCGTTAGTCATCCTATTATTTGCAATCTCAGCAACAAGTCTTGCTCAAATATATCCTCCTTGTGGATTAGATTACGGCAATAGTTCCGATGAAGCAAACATATCTTACCAAATGCGTTATGGAACAATTACAGATGCCGTTTCTGCAATAAATCAGGCAAAAAACACTCGTGGCACTGCATTAGGTTGTCCACAAAGCGAAATAACATACACAATGCCCTCTACGGCAGAGCCCGAATTGCAACAAATTATAAATGTGTGGAATACTATTGCAAGTCAGATTTCAAGTTTTACAATTAATTGTCCGCGTATTGGTCGTTACGAAAACAACATGGCTTTAGGTGCTTATTATGCTATGCAGGCAGGGTATTTCGACGATTATGAGGTTTTATCTGATATTGCAGAAATAATGTACGCTCAGCAATATGCCGAATGGAATGTCGCAAATCCAAATTCCCGAAACGAGGGCGTTTTTGCGTATGTTCATGTTCCCGATACAGACCCATGTTACCCCGGCGGTGTTGTTGGTGAGAGTGTTGAGTTAGTTTGTGATAATTTGCCGCAATACTGCGTTGAATATACAAATGGATTATTTTCAGGCGAAAGTTTTTTAACAAGTGCACAAGATGACGCAAACAATTGGTTCGACGGAGGTTTGGCTTACGATCACGGGTGGGTTGGAATACAAATGATTGAAGCTTATTTATCGCAAAATGATCCTGATATTAAACAAAAATGTTTCGAGTCGGCAGAGCTTGCCGGTCAATATGCAATTTCAGAATATTGTGTAAAAAACCATAACTACACTGCAAAACTTATATGGCTTTTGGCTCAACTGTATAATTTGACCGGAGATGAAATATACAAAAATGAACTAAACTACAAGTTAGATAAAAATCTGATTCCCGGAATATTGTGGGATGAAAATACAGATGGTATTGTTGATGGAACAAACCCGGCAATATATTTTAATCAATTAACATCTATTGCGGTTATGCCCGGCAGAATGTGGGATGGACACAATTCTCTTCCTTGGTATCATGCAATGAATTCATGGGCATTAACCGAAGCTTATGTTGCATTTCGCGACAGAGGAGATGTCGCTAGAGCAGCCGAATTAAAACCGTATGTAATAGGTATGATTGATAATTTGGCTCATGAAATACTTTACAATGGTGTTGTTACACCCGACCAGCTTGGAGTGCGTGATATAACTTATGCTCTACAAATTGCTATCTGGAAAATTGCTATATACGAAAACGAAGAACATCAAAACTGGGAAAATGCAATGTGGGCAATGTGGAATTCAGGATATTTTAATTCTTATAGCACGCACTCGGTTTGCGTTGGATTGTTCTTGACAATTAAAACAGAAACAAATTATATTCCACTGTTCGAAAGAGATGCTACAAATATCTCGAACCAAAATGCCGTCAAAACGAAATTTGAGATATATCCCAATCCCACAAAAGATGTAATATTTATCAACACAGAAGAAGATAAATTCAATATCAGAATTTATAAAATTTCTGGGCAAACCGTATTTCTGTCAGAAAACACAAAAACAATTGACACAAGTGACTTTAGTCCTGGTTTATATTTTGTATTTTTAAAATCTGAAAAACAACTTACTGTTAAAAAATTAATAATCGAACAATAAATCAAATGAAAAATAGACTAATAGCTTTCTTTATTTCCTCAATACTATTGCAATCAGTATTTGCCCAAACAGATTCTTGTATTAATTTTACTCGTCTCGGAATCTCTTTTCCGGCATTAACTAATCAGGAACAGATGGATTTTTCTCAATATCATCTCGATTTTTTGAGTGTAAATATGTTTCGATTTGCCGAAAATTGGGCTCTTCGAGAAACAACTCAAGGAGTTTATAACTGGGGGCCATTGGATGCAAGAATGAATTGGATTGAGGCAAATAATTACGATGTTTTGCTGACAATTCAGTCGAATGGTCCAGATTGGGCATGTGATTCGGAATTTCAAAACGATTTGTCTTGCGCTTTTAGTGATTCGGTTGCTTTTAGAAAATATATCGACACACTTCTTGTTAGATACGGCGAAAATATTAAGAAGATTCAGTTTGGTAACGAATGGCATTCAACATATTGGTACGCAGGCTATGCAGCAGATTTTATCAGAGCTAATAACACTGTCTGGGAGGCGGTTCAAGAAAAATCGCCAGATACACAATTCGTTCTAGGAGGATTTGCATCAGGAACGATGACAAACTTGGCGGCTTGCTATGGATATTTAGATTCGGTAAGAATGCCGGATTCGGAAACTTGGTATCAGCAAGATATTATTTTAGCTCATTGTAATTCACCAGAAATTCAAGCAGTAGCAGCAAAACAAGATTCGATTTTAAGTCTTTGCAAATACGATATTATTGACATGCACCTTTATGATGATGTTGAAAATTGGCCTCTATATTATCATATTATGGACAGCATAACCGAAGGAGCATATCCAATTATTGTAACCGAAATGGGAGGTCCGAATCTTTTTAATGAGTTGCCATACTCCGATGAATTTCAAGCCCAAAGACTTTATCAATACATAAAATGCGTTGATAGCTTAATGATTCCAGAAGTTTATTATTATAAAATGGTTTCAGGCGGAGAATCTGCACCATATCATCAGGAGTCTGGACTTATTGATGGTGAAACCCTACTCGAAAAACCGGCATACTACCTTTTTAAAACCATGAATTGTGATTGCGGAACAAGCAATTGTCCCGACTATACTACCAATATTTACACGGTTTTTCCAAATCCTGCTAGAGATATCATAAACTTGAGCGAATTAGTTGAAGATTTTGAAATACAGATTTATAGTATAAGCGGTCAATTGGTGTTTTCAGGTAAAAACGTTAATCAGATACCAGTTTCAAATTATAAGACAGGAGTGTATTTCGTTAAAGTAAAATCAGGATTGCATATCCAGGTAAATAAATTGTTCATTACAAAATAATGTCATGAAAGAAGCCAGCAACATCTTAAAGGTAATTTTAATCATTTCAGTATTTCTTTTTGCAGTTATCCCCTCTCATTCACAAAACATTTGCTCGAAAAATTGCGGTAAAATCAAAGGCAGCGGAATAATTTACCGTTTGCCAGGCATTTGGCGCGGACCAGTAATGTCAACAACCTCGGCAGGTAGTTTTGACCATTGGTATGCCGACTTGCGACCTGTTTCGCCATGGCAAATTTCGCAATTTTCAAATCTAGATGACAAAACAATAAATAATTTTAGTGTTTTTGTTGTAAAGTACAAGGGCGAAAAACGAATTGCACTCCGAACCGAAGGCTGCTTTGCAAACTCATGCTGTATTACATACGAAATTCTCGACTCTGTTAACGAAAGCACCGGCTATTACCGTTTTTCTGACTTTATAGGTGGACAAAAAAGAGCTTATACTGAATTCCAGTTTGCTGAGAATAAAATGACAATGGAGGTTTACACCACCAAATTTAATAAAGAAAAAGAGCTTAAGCTACACACACGCTGGGATGCTGTTTTGATGGACAAAGAAGCCGCACAAGCAACAATTAAAAAGTTTAAATATCCCAAATTTAAAAAATATGCCGATTTTGAAAATGCATTTGCGGGAATGAGCGAAAGCATCTTTTTTAGTTTCGATAACGATCCGTACAAAAGCGAAAATCAGCCAAAAATGGGCTCAGCAAGTTTTAAAATTCTGATAAAAGAACAAATCGAAATAAGCAAAAACGATCAAATACTGATTCTCCTCAGCACCAAGCCACTTTGGGATGGACAAAATTACATTAAAAAAAATGAGAAATATTTTGTACGAGCAGTTTACCTAAAACAAGATGTCAGAAACTACACCTTAAATAACATTCATCCCGGAAATTACTACGTCTATTATTTTATCGATAGAAACAGCGATTACCAATATATTTCGGGCGATTGCATGAGCACAGAAAGCAACAAAACGCTATGTGTAGAAATCGGAAAAACTGC
>JAFGVU010000065.1 GCA_016937855.1 Bacteroidales bacterium
CGTTTCTGCTACGCAGTTATCACGTAATCAACTATTAAATAAATCAATAGAAAACTTCGCACTTGTTTTTTTACACTGAACGCTAACTAGTTTATATGTACGGAAAAACCGTACAATACATACCAATATGGGTGGGTATGTACGGTTTTACCTTTTTTTAGTTTTTCAAAAATAACAAACTTTCTGTTATAAATCATCAAATGGCGATTTTATTTGTTGTAAATATTGCTGATGTGCATGTATGCTATTAAAAATACACAAGCTTTTCAAACAAAGAGAAATCTGTTTTTTTTTGATATGGATTTTTGTGTGTTCAAAAATATCCGTATCAGGTAAAAAAAAGTTCCATGCCTTATTTTGGATGGAACTTTTTGAGTTTTTATGAGTTTTTCTTTATTTTTTGAGTATTTTGTAGTGAGCCTCTTTGTTGCCCGCTTTAACTTGTAATATGTAATTGCCTTGTTGTAGGTGTTGCACATTGAGCAAAAGCGATGTAATGTTTACGTACTGTTTACTTTCCAGTTGTTTACCCTGTATATCGCAAATAGTAATTTCTACTTTTTCTTGGGTGTTTTCAAAGGTGAGGTGTAGGTAGTCTTGCACCGGATTAGGATACATCTTTATTTCTTGGTTAAAACTATTTTCCTTAATAGCTATAGTGGTTACCGCAAAGCAAGATGTAGTATCGCTACACGAGCTGATACTTATTATTGCCGCATAATTACCATTTTGCGTGGCAGTAAAAATTTTGTTGTTGGCTCCGGCAATGTCGGCATAGTTTAACTCACAATCTACCCAGCGGTAAGAGGCTCCTTCTTGATTAGCCGTAAGTGTAGCTCCATTTTGCACTACTGTAGTATCAATATGCACCACAGAAAGATGGGTGTAAATAATACTATCGCAGGCTAGCGTTGTTTGTAGAGCACTGGTGTAATCTAAGTCGCTGCTTAGGTTAAATACTTTTGAACCATCGGGCATGGTGTAGTCGGAACCTTCGCAAACGCTTACGGTTTCCCAAATAGAATAAGCCGGTTTTACCTGCAACTGAATGGTAAGTAAGCTGTCGCACCCCCAAGTGTTACTTAAGGTATCGGAGTAGTTGCCCGAGTTGACCCACGTAAACCGACCGCTTGGCGAAGTGTAGCTATTGCATATTATGGTATCTAAGGCAAAGTAAGTATTGCCTTTTATCGGAAGTTCAATTATTTTCAAACTATCCAGTCCGCTAAGCGTATCTTTTGCCAATAAGGTAATGGTATAAACGCCTGCATTTTTGTAGGTATAGTCGGGGTGTTGGTTGCTGTCGGTGTCGCCATTTCCAAAAGTCCACCATATACTATCTGCATCCATACTGTTATTGTTAAAGCTCACGATGGTAGAATCGCAATTTTCGATAAGCGAATATGTAAAATCGGCAATAGGGAAGGCTATTTTTGTAATGGAATCTGTAGTAACAGAACTCCATTGACCCAAACTGTCGGCAAATTGAAAATGCACAGTATGAGCCCCTTTTGGAATTCTTGTAGCATCCAAATTATCTACCACGTTAAGCTGTTGAAGTGGCGTTGTGAGTGTTGTTTTTACAGCTTGTTCAAAGTTATCATCAAACCAATAACGGTAAGCTGAAATTTTATTTTGAGTGATGGCGTTTATTGGTGTTTTGTAGAAGAAATGACTAAGAACAGAACTCCAAGTGTTGTTGTTATCCTTAAATCGAATATTGAAATGATGAACGCCATTGTTAAGTGATGTCGTCGTAATAAGTTCGTTAATATTTACATACTGCTGAATAGGAGTGTTTACCACTATTGCATTTGCATAATCGTTGTCGATCCAATACTCATAAGCCACAATTTGCGGATTTGTATTGTTTTGCGAAGCCGATGTTTTGTAAAAGAAATTACTTAACACACTACTCCACAAATTAGTATTATCCTTAAATCGAATATTGAAATTGTGAATGCCTGTGCTTAAGGAATTCATTGGAATAAGCTCGCTGATATTTACTTGTTGTTGAATAGGAGTGTTTACAACAACTGCATTCGCATAATCGTTGTTTAACCAATACTCGTAAGCTACAATTTGAGGTGTTGCATTAATTTCCGAAGTTGAAAGTTTGTAAAAGAAATGACTTAATACAGTGCTGTACATTCCTAAATTATCATAAGTTCGAAAATTAAAAGTATTAATCCCGTTAGTTAGTCCCGTTGTAGGAATAAGTTGATTGATTAATAATTGCTCGGTTTGAGCTACCGAGGTACTTGTTTTGTTTGCATAATTAGTGTTAAACCAGTATTCATAACCTGCAATTTTGGGTATTAATGTGTATGTAATCTGTAAATCATCAAGAATTATTTCGCTTGCATTGGTAATGTCATTTACCACAAATTTAATGGTTGTTACCGTTTGATTTACACTGAAGTTTTTTAGTTGAGGAGAAGCATCTGGAACTCCACTATTTACAGGCATAGCCCCAAGTGTTGCCCCGGCAAAAACAACATCATCAAGGAATACTTGTCCTTGCGAACCCCAGTTGCCAACAATCTCCATCTCTTTCCACTTGATTGAATCAACATAAGTTGGAGCAGGGAACGTAATGATTAAAGTAGTTTTATAATTATCGAAGCAGCTCGAACTACAGCTTGACCTACCAAAACTAAAAGCACGAGTGCTTCCAAAATTGTTGTTTTCTATTATTCCCGGTGCAGAATTATATGAGCCTACCGTTTGAAATGATATGAAAGGGTTGAAACTACCCGATTCAAATCCTTCATTTATTATGGATTGAGCACTAAGCTCAATGATAATAGATGAAAATAGTATCAATAGTATATATATCTTTCTCATAGCTATTCGTTTTGAGCTCCAACCTGAATTTGAATTTGTAAATCGCCATTTACATCGGTTGTTGGAGCAATATTTTTAACTTGAATATGTGGATTTTGCGGAACTGCAGCTGTTTTATAAGGAAAAAATCCTCCGTAAATACCAACCTCGCTTCCATCAGCTCCGACATATAAAAGAGAGTTAACCAAATGATAATCTTGCGAATAGTCAAATATTAACCCATTGTAATTTACAAAAATAGAAGAAAGAGTAACTCCTTCGTAATTATTCACAAATGTATTTGAACCAATAGCAGGTACAAATCCGTATATGTTTTTTTCAAATGTACTTAACTCAGTACTTCCTATTAAACTGTTGTTGGGTTTAAGTAGAATGTTATTTGAAAAATACGAATTATCTACGTTGTTGATGGTGTAAAGTGAAATTGCTGCCGAATTGTATAATAGTAGGTTGTTGGATATTCCCATTTCAATGCCATTTAAAATTCTTCCATCAATAATACAATTTGAAATCATACTTGATTTGCAATTTAATAAATTAATGTCTCCTGTAATTACACACTCGCGTACTACATGATTTTCACACAAGTTCCCGCTTCCTAAATAAGACATACTTTTAAAACGTAATCTTTTTAAAACTACATTATCAATGTTGGCGTTTGTAGCAAAATTAATGGCCCCGGTTACTTCAAATCCTTCCATGTGTAGATTATCTGCATTTTCGCCAATCAGTAATGTAATGGCATTAGAAACGGTAGGATTGGTAGCTGTTGTTGAATCCGGATAATGTCCGGCACCAATAATAACTATGCCTTTATCGATAGTGGTTGGGAACGGAATATTTCCCCCCGGCAGATAAATTGTATCGCCATTTGCCGAAGCATTATAGGCATCGGTAAATGGATTTGAACCCCCAAAAATAGTGCTTGTTCCATTGCTGTGTAAAGCCACTTTTTGTTGTGCATTTACTGTAATTGCTAATGCAACAATCGCAATAATTAAAATAGTCTTTTTCATAATTCTTTATTTTTGAGTTTATTAATTTTCTTGTGCACCAACTTGAATCTGAATTTGCAAATCACCATTTGCATCGGTTGTTGGAGCAATGTTTTTAAGTTGAATATGTGGGTTTTGAGGTACTGCAGCTTCTTTATAAGGGAATGTACCGCCATAAATTCCTACTTCAGTTCCATCATTTCCAAGGTAAGTTGCAGGGGATTGTAAATGATAATTGTGAGTGTAATCGAAAACAGTTCCTGTTTGGTTAATAAAAATAGCAGATTGAACAATTCCTACATAACTTCCAATAACTGTTGGAGTAGTTCCGTAAGCGGGAGTTGCATCTACAAATAAATTATTGTTATAGATGTTTCCAACACCATTCGAAAGTCCACCACCAATAAAAATATTATTATTAATTAGATTGTTATAGCCATCATGAATGGCATATGCATTAAGGAATAAAATGATATTGTTCGCAATAAGATTACTCTGAGAGTATGCAATATTTACTTGTATTATAGAATTAGATATTATTGCATTTTGGGCATTTGATAAATAGATTGCATTCGCAAAAACATTTCCAATCAATGCTAAATTAAGACTTGGTGTTGCTAAATTTCCGGGTACATCAAATAAGCCTGTTATTTTACAGCGCTTAATCGTTACGTTGTTTATGGAATGATTATTTGAAAATGTTAGATTACTAGTAAATTCAACTCCTTCACAATAAAACATATCAGCATTTTCCGATAAAATAACATTGCCATTTATAAATGTTTTACCGGTAGCTAAAGTTGAATCCACATAATGACCTGTACCAAAAATCATCAGTTGTTTGTCAAATGCAGCTGGCGGAGTAAAAGTATGCCCCGAAAGATAAAGCGTATCTCCACTTTGTGAAGCCATGTAGGCA
>JAFGVU010000008.1 GCA_016937855.1 Bacteroidales bacterium
AGGCACACATGTAAAATATGGTGCAAAATTATGGATTTCGTTTTTAAACCACCAATACGACTCGGCACTTATTTCTGCATGCTCCTGATTTTCGTATGGATAGTAAATTGTATCGAAAGGAGTTAAAATAGTTTCTACATTTTCGTTAACATTAAAATGCGGTTCGTTAGTATTTGTAATACACAAAGCACTAATTGTCGGAATAAAACAATGGCTATCGTGCAGAGAAATAATATCACCATAACCCGGATCCTCTTCGGCAATTTCCCAAAAAGTTGGAGAGTCGCCACCTGGAGCATTATCCCAGGATAGAGTATTTTTAACGTAAACTTGCTCAAGAACTTCGTCGAGTGGTGCAATTGTATTATACCATCCGTCAAATACTTTGGCGGCAACCTGGTTTGGAACAGCCCAAATATCACCTCTCAAATCAACCAACAAATCAGTGTAAAAATAATCAACAACTTTTTCGCCGGCCTCAAACTCCTGTGTAACTGCAAAACCACTTCCGTTAGCTACCGCAACAATTCTCGATTGCTGAGGAAAGCCTAAAGCATCTAAATCGCTAACTAAATCGTTTCGCAACGGATTTGGCCCTGCAATAGAATCGACTGTCGCCGAGTAATGATAAAATAACATTTGCTTTGCTGCAACAGAGTTCATTTTCGAGAGACCAAAAACAGCTCCGTCGGAGTCGGCTTCCTCGGCAAAAAATCTCAACCAGTTTTGAATTCCCAAAGGAATATTTGCTCCTTTATGTGGTGAGTCGAAGCTAATCCAGTTTCGCACATGATGATGCAAATCATTACTTTCCATATAAGTGATAGCATAGCGAGTAATTAATCCACCCATACTTGGCCCCACCACAACAATCTGCGGATTTTCTTTGTATGTTCCACTCTGTTGCATAATATACTGTACCGTATCCAACATGTTAACAACTAGCATTGCATTTCGTTGAATATAATCGGCACCTGCATGAAAATTTAATAGAATAAAATCATTCCCATAAGTTCTTAAACTATCTATCATATTTTGCTGATTTGCCAAATCCCATAATCCTTCGATTGGACGCAAATCTCCCGGATCAAAACCATCAACAATTATTACCGGATTTACTAATGTTGTATTTCCTTCACCATAAAAAATTGCAACATCCCCGGTTACAATGCTATCGAGGTAGGCAGTTTGTGCACTAAAAACAGGCCAATACTCCGAAGGTGTGGGCATCGATTTTGAAGACGATTGCTTTGTTACATAAGAAAATTTTAGTTCTGGCACATCCTGCTGAGCATGAACTAATCCAATACAAAAAATAAAAACAAAACAAAAAAAACTTCTTTCGGAAATAGAATTTAACATATCACAATACTTATTGAAAACTTGCAGCAAACTTAATAATTTTTTGAATTATCTCAAAACAATTCAATAACTAATCTGATATCAATCAAAATTATAAAAGGTTATAGATCTACGTTAGAAAACAACAATTAAAGTTCGAATATTTATAAAACATCAGTTATTTTGCTTAACTCCTCAAAAAATCCGGGATAGGATTTATTTACGCATTCCGAATTTTTGATTTTGGGATTTTGTTTCCCAATAATACTTAAAATTGAAAGTGCCATGGCTATTCTATGATCATTGTGCGAATCGAATTCGCCGGTTTGCATTTTTTGTATTGGATAAACTTTAATCAGATTGTCGATTATCTCAATTGTTGCACCAACTTTTTGCAATTCACTTTGCATCACTACGGCTCTAGAGCTTTCTTTGTATGTAAGCCTGTTCGCACCATAAATATTTGTAACTCCATCGCCAAAAAGACCTAAAACAATTAAAGCAGGAATAATATCCGGACAGTTAGTAGCATCAAAACTAAAAGCCTTAATCTTAGATTTTTTTACAAGCAAAGCATTCTTTTCCCAAACAAAATCAATATTGCAGTTCTTAAAAACATCTAAAATAGCTTTATCTGCCTGTAAAGAAAATGAATTTAATCCTACAAACTTTGCATCGCCATTTATGGCTGCTGCAATCATCAAGTTTACGATACCACTCCAATCACCCTCAACAGTATAATCTCCGACAACATACTTTTGATTACCAAAAATATCAATAACAAGATTATTATATTCATCAGAATTAAAATTAATTTTAACCCCGGCATTTTCGCAGATCGATCGGGTAAGATTCAAGTAATCTATACTCACCGGATTATGTACAATAAGTTGTGAATCACCTGAAAGAACAGCCAAACTCATCATCAAACCACTTATTAGTTGTGATGATTTTGAACCGTCAACATTATAAACACCTGTTTGCAAATTTGCATATTCAAACTCAACTGGTAACTTAAAGTTTTCATAATTTATTTTAGATCCCATTTGCTCAAAAATGTAGAAATCGGCAGCAACAGGACGATTTAATAAACTGCCTGAGCCATTTAGCCTGAATTTATTTTTAAAGACACAAGCAATGGGAGCAAACAGTCGTGCACATAAAGCGGACTCATTACAAAACAACTCATCTCCACTCCCACTATTATCAGGATATACAATAGTTTTATTATTTACAATATCCACTTTGCACCCAAGTTGTGTAATAATATTTCGGGCTGCAATAACATCATCAGAATTACCTGAGTTAAAAATAACATTTTCGCCTCTTGACAATAATGCAGCTGCAAGTAATCTTTGCTCATAACTTTTTGATGGTGGAGCAATTATTTGTGGTAGTATTTTGTTGGAATTAATCCTCATGATAATATTTTACGAATTTCGTCAACACTAAATGCTTCTAATACCGGAAAACCTATATCTTTAATCAAAACCATTGAAATATTATTGTCATTTTTCTTTTTATCACCTGCTAAAAGGCGAAAATGTTCATCGTGAAGAGAAATTTGTTCATCAAAGCCGTAAATACTTATCAGTTTTACAAGTCTGTCGTTAACATTTCTATCGAGCAATCCAATTCTAACAGAAATATCCAAAGCAATCTTTAATCCTTGGACAACAGCAATACCATGAGGTAGTTTATCAATTTTCTCAATCACATGACCAAAACTATGCCCCAG
>JAFGVU010000066.1 GCA_016937855.1 Bacteroidales bacterium
GTAAGTTACGGCGGTTGCTCTGCAGATTCAATAGTACAAATAACCAATAGAAGCGTTCATGCAATAGCAAATGATGTTTCTGATTGTGATGATATAATTACTCTTAACGGAAATGATCCAAGTGGTTTTGGTAGCGGTTTATGGACAGTAGTTTCCGGAACAGGGCTTGTTTCAACTCCAACTTTATATAATAGTTCTATTGTTGGTGTATCAATTGGTAGTTCTACTACCTTACAATGGTTTGTTACAAATGGTTCTTGCTCAGATTCAACTTTAATACAGGCAAAAAATAACGATTTTGTGATTTTTGCCGGCAATAATGATACAGTTTGTTCAGATACAGCATTTTTATTGTCGGAGGCTGCAACACCAGGAACGGGAGTTTGGAGTTTCTTGTCCGGTAATGCTACTTTTGATGATATTTCTAGTAATTCAACAATAGTTAGAGATTTAGCTCGTGGTCCTAATGTTCTTCAATGGGAAGTAACTCGTGGAGTATGTGTTAGCTCTGATACTGTTGTTATCGTTAATAATACACCTACTGAGGCTCTTATTACTGCTCCTGTTAATACCGAAAGTTGTACAGGAAGCGTTACTCTGAAAGGAAATCATCCGAATCCTTATTATGCTAATGATCAATACTGGCGACAGTTAAGTGGAAGTGGCATGAGCGGAACGGTACATACCTTTAATGTTGTAGTAAATGGTTTAGCTCCGGGCAACAATGTGTTTGTTTGGAGAGTTCAAAATGGCAGTTGCTATTCTACTGATACAATTACTGTTATAAACAATAGAGTATTTGCTGACGCTGGATTAAATGATACAGTTTGTTCATCATTTGCTTTCTTAAATGCAAATAATCCTTTAGTTGTAGAACCATACCAAGGTGTAGGTCATTGGAATAATTTAAGCGGACCTCAAAGTTGGATTGATGACACTCAATCATCTAATACTCAGGTTCATAATTTGCCATCAGGTACAAGTTCTTTCCAATGGACTGTTTCTTTAGGTGGTTGTTCTGCAGATTCAATAGTACAAATAACAAATAGAAGTGTTATTGCAAATGCTAGTGATGTTTCTGATTGTAATAGTACAATAGGCTTAAATGGAAATAACCCTGCATCATTTGGAGGTAACGGAGAATGGACTATATTAGCCGGTTCCGGTAACGTAGATGTTTCAACATTATACAATACTTCAATTTTAAATGTTGATTACGGAGGAACTACAACTCTTATTTGGCATGTTTCAAACGGAGTTTGTGATGATGATACTCTTATTCAAGCTACAAATAATAGTTTCTTAATTAGTGCCGGAAGCCCTGATAATGTTTGTGGTGATACTGCTGTATTATTAGCAGATCCTGCAGCTCCGGGTACTGGTTATTGGGATTATTTATCCGGTAATGCAACATTTGATAATAGTACAAGTAATAGTACAATTGTTAGAGATCTTGCTCCGGGTGAAAATATTCTTCAATGGATTGTTACAAGAGGTGCTTGTTCAAATACCGGAACTGTTTCTGTGTTTAATAATTCACCTTCTGATGCAATTATTACTGGGCCCGCTTCTACGTTCACATGTTCTGATAGTGTTACTCTTAGAGCTACTACACCTGTTAATTTTTCTAATCATTACTGGACGCAAATTAGCGGTGGCGGATTGGCTACTAATCCAACTGATTATGAGGTAACTGTACATGGATTGGATCCGGGTAATAATACTTTTATTTGGTTTGTTGATAACGGTGTTTGTTCTAACTCCGATACAATAACAATAACTAACAATCAAGTAGTTTCTTATCCGGGTTTCTTTGATACTATATGTTCAAACACAACAACTCTTAATTCAAGTGATCCTTTAGTGGTTTATCCTTTCCAAGGAAGTGGGTATTGGACTAATTTGTCAGGTCCTCAAAGTTGGATTAGTAATTCTACTTTAACTAATACTCAAGTAACTGGTTTAAATCCAGGAACTAACACTTTCCAATGGACTGTAACAAAAGGTTCTTGTGTTGCAAGTGATATTGTAAAAATAACTAATTTAAGTGTTCATGCAGTTGCATCTGATGTTGAAGATTGTAGTAGTACTTTAGCAATTAATGGTAACGACCCGGGAACTTTTGGAGGAAATGGTCTTTGGACTATTTTAGCCGGTTCTGGTCATATTACTGATTCTACTTTGTTCAGTACAACTATTACAGGTGTTTCATACGAAGGAACTTCTACTTTACAATGGCTTGTTTCTAACGGAACTTGTTCCGATTCAACTTTAATTCAAGTTTCTAATAATAACTTCTTGGTAAGTGCCGGAGCAAGAGATACTGTTTGTGTTGATACTGTTCAACTAAATGCTCAATCTCCGGGTTTGGGAACAGGACAATGGGGTTATTTGTCTGGAAATGCGAATTTTGATGTTCCAACAAATTATCAAACTATTGCCAGAGACTTAAGTCCGGGTGAAAATATTTTATCTTGGACAGTAACTCGCGGTGGTTGTTCAAATACCAGTAATGTAACTATCGTTAATAATCAGCCATCTGTTGCTCTTATTACCGGTCCTTTAAATACTGAAAGTTGTAATGGTTCTGTTTCTTTAACTGCTGATATACCAACGCAAGGAACAGGCCATTGGGAACAAATAGCAGGATCCGGATTGGTTGGTACTCCCGGAGCAATACCTCAAGTGGTAAATAATTTATCTGTAAACAATAACATCTTTTTGTGGGTTGTTGAAAAAGGAAATTGTTCTGATGTTGACACAATTGTTATTGTTAATAATCAAGTTATTGCTAACGCTGGTAGTGGTGACACTATTTGTCAGGATTCAATTCAACTTCATGCTGTTGACCCTGGTACAACAATCTACGGAGGAACAGGTCATTGGGTTAATTTAAGTGGAGGAGGAGTAACTATTGATGATCAGTTTAATGCTGAAACTTATATTTACGATGTGCCTAATTATTCTCCAATTACTATGCAATGGATTGTTAATAAGGGTGGTTGTTTTGATGATGATAAGATTAATATTTTAAATTATTCTGTTTCTGCTATTGCAAATAATACTCAAATTGTTTGCGATTCGTTTGCTACAATTACTGCAAATGCATACATGAATCCTCCTGAAGTAGGTTATTGGAGCACTATTGACCCAGCTATTTCTTTTGTTGATGATCCTTCAAATAATGTTTGCGATGTTGACAATTTAAGTAGCGGATTTAATCAGTTCGTTTGGCATGTAAGCAACACTAAATGTGCTGATTCTGTTGAAGTATTTGTAACTAATTATGGATTTGAAGTTAATGCTAATGCAGGCGGTCCGGTTGCTAGTATTTGTAAAGATATTTATACTCTTTCCGGTGATAATCCTAATCCGGGTACAGGTTTTTGGGCAAAAATTTCAGGTCCAGGTGTAGTTTCTAATTCTACATTATTTAATTCTACTGTAGTAGGTTTAAATTCTACTCCAACTATTCTTGAATGGACTGTTAATAAAAATGGATGCTCTGCTTCTGATAGAGTTTCAATAATAAGTAATGCTGTTCAAGCTTATGCTGCATCACCATTAACTACTTGCGACGGAACAGTTGTTTTACAAGGAACTAATCCAAGTCCGGGTACAGGTGTTTGGAAAAAAGTTGTTCAATCTTCGTCTGGAGATTTTGATGATCCTTTTGTTTATAATACTGAATATTCCGGAATTGATAAACAAACTACTGTTGCTCTTAAATGGGTAGTAACAAGTTCTGTTGGAGCTTGTAAAGACTCTGTCCAAATTCTTGTTACCAATAACGATTTCAATTTAAACGCAGGGGTTAGTTACAGTGTTTGTTCTGATACTGCTCAATTATCAGCCGATAGTCAATTGCCCGGAACAGGATACTGGCAAACTGTTGCCGGTTCCGGTACTTTTGATAACTCTACTTCTAATATTACAGTTGTTAGAGGTGTAGGTGCAAATGGTAATGTTTATTCTTGGACTGTTAGTAAAAATGGATGTGATGTAACGGATTCTTTAACTATTACAAATAATTCAGTAATTGCAAGTGCAGGATTTGATCAACTCGGCTTATGTTCCGGATATGCTACTATTACCGGTAATGATATTTCTCTAATTGGTGGAACCGGTTTCTGGGAAGTTGTAACAGGTAGTGGTGATATTACTAACAGTACTAATTATTTTACTACTGTAACTAATTTAAGCCGAAATGCAAATACTCTTAGATGGACTGTTTCTGCTGATGGTTGCTCTAATTTTGATGACGTTGTTTTAGATAATAATTCATTTGATGTTGAAGCCGGTGTACCTCAAACTACTTGTGTTGATACAGCAATTCTTAATGGGGTTGTTGTTGCCGGTGGTGTTGGTCAATGGACGCCTCAAGGCGGAACACCTGCTACTGTTGATATTCCTTCTCTTTATAACTCTGTTGTTCATGGTCTTCAACAAGGTACAAATACTTTTAGATGGACTGTTCAGAGAGATGGTTGTGAATTTTTTGATGAAGTAGTAATTACAAACAACCGTCCTGATGACCCAATGCTTATTAGTACTGATGACGTTATCTGTATTGATAGTATTCAGTTGCAAGCAATTGCTCCCGAAGCTGGTACAAACGGAAAATGGTCATATACAGGTAGTGGTGGAACTATTCAAAATCCTAACAATAACAATACTTGGGCACATGATTTGAACCCCGGTTCAACTCAATTTATTTGGACTGTTTCAAGGGGTGCTTGTTCTCTTAGTGATGCGTTTTCTGTTGAAAATCAGAGTGCTACGGCTAATGCTGGTGGTGATCAAATGGGGCTTTGCCAGGATTTTGCAAGTTTAAATGCTGTTAATCCAACGGCTCCGGCTTTCGGATATTGGACAAAAGCTGATGCTCAATCCGGTATGATTGATTTATCTAATCAAAATGTTACCGATGTAACTAACTTAGGATATGGATCTAATAAATTTGTTTGGAATGTAACCAAAGGTATTTGTGGTGCAACCGATACTGTTGAAATTTTCAATAATTCGGCATCACCTGCCGAGGTGGGAAGTGTTCCTTCTTCATGTACAGGTTCTGTTATTTTAAGTGCTACTCCGCCTTCATATTCAACTGAAAATGGCTTGTGGACTTATACCGGTGGAAATCCACCTCATATTTTAGACCCTACAAATCCTAATACTCAAGTTGAAGATTTAGAATATGGTGCTAGTTTGTTTACTTGGACGGTTACAAATACTACTGCTTATGCAACTTGTTATTCTGATACAAGTATAACAGTTATTAATAATGAGTTCAATATTACTGCAGGTGCTAATCAACTTAATTGTGATTCTATTTCATATCTCGAAGCACAAACTAGACCTTATGCTACACAACAATACTGGACAGTTATTACAGGTTCACCAAATATTGCTAATTCGAACAATCCTAATTCACAAATTATTGTTGATCCAGGTGCTTCTACTGTTCTTCAATGGACTGTGGTTGAAAATGGCTGCACTGATGATACTCTTGTTACTATTCAAAATAAAGAAGTGTTTGCTATAGCTTATCCTGACGAAGTTTGTAATCCTACTACTACTTTAAGTGCAGTACCTCCAAATTCAGGCGAAAATGGATATTGGTCTTGTACAACTACAGGTATTGGATATACTCCAGATAATTCCACTTATAATGCTGTAGTAAACGGGCTTAATGAAGGTTCTAATTTGTTTACTTGGCATCTGGAAAATACTGTTTGTTCTGATTCGGTAACTGTTGATATTAAATACACAAGACCTTACGCTGATGCTGGTCCTTCTTTAGATATTTGTGAAGATACTTATATAATGTCTGCAAATAATCCTGCTTCAAATGGAAATACCGGGGTTTGGTCAGTTAAAATTGGTGCCGGTGATTTTGTTAACTCTACTTTATTCTCAACAACTGTATCGAATATTGGAGCCGGTGCTAATACTTATGTTTGGACTGTTACTAACAGTAATGGATGTAGTAGATCCGACGAGGTAATTATTACAAATAATAAACCTGAAATTTCTGTTGGTGTTACTCAAAATATCTGTCAAAATAATACTTATCTGACTGGTAATAATCCCGGCTCAAATAATGGTTTATGGACAAAAATTACTCCTAATCCGGGAACTCATACAATTGTTACTCCTTCTCTATACAATACTCAGGTAACAGGAATGAATACTGCCGGTACTTATGTTTTCCAATGGACTGTTTGGAATAGTTCATGTACTGCAACGGAACAATTATATGTGAAAAATAATTCCATTATTGCTGACGCAGGTTCTAATATTACTTCATTATGTGTTGACTCAACAAGGCTTGCAGCTAGTTTGCCGCCTAACACTACAGGTGAATGGTCAACAGAAGAAGCTTCTGTGATAATTGTTAATTCTACTCTATTTAACACTTGGGTTACCAATTTAAATCAAGCTGATAATTTATTTACTTGGACTGTATCTAATGGGAAATGTTCATCTTCTGATTATGTGATTGTAACAAATAACACAGTTTTTGCTGATGCCGGTGATAATCAATCTATTTGTAATAGTTCTACTACTTTATTTGGTAGTAATACAGGTGGTGGAGTTGGATACTGGGATATTGTTAATGGTGATGGAACTTTTGTTACTCCTGATTCTAATACAACTATTGTTACAGGAATTGGAAATGGTGTAAATACTTATAGCTGGACTGTAACTCGCGGAATTTGTGAAGGTTACGACGAAGTTGTAATTACTAATAATCAAGTTTACGCAGATGCCGGAGCCGGAGAGATTCTTTGTGGAACCGAAGCTGCTCTTAATGCGTTCCCTCCTGCTCTTGGAGAGAATGGTTTCTGGCAAGTTAGTGGAGGTTCAGGATATATTGCTAATACTACCGATTATTCTACTACTGTCTCTAATTTAGCTCGAGGTGAAAATGTTCTTAGATGGACTGTTGTTTCTGCTCTTTGTTCGGCTTCGGATACTGTTACTATTAAAAATGTTACTCCAAGTCAGGCTGTTACTGCTCCTAATAGAGAAATTTGTACAAATTCTACTACTATTACTGCAAATACTCCTGCTTTTGGAACAGGTGTTTGGGAATTAGTAAGTGGACCTGTTACTGTTAATATTGTTAATCCTAATAGTAATTCTACTACGGTTCAAAATTTAGGCGCCGGATTAAATTCTTTTGCTTGGATTATAACTGATAATGACTACGATTGCTCTACTTCTGATACTATTGAAATATTAAATAGTTCCGTTATCGCTTTTGCCGGTGAAGATGCTGATATTTGTACAGATACTTTTAAACTGCAAGCTTCTTTGCCTGATACTAACACATCGTATGGTCTTTGGACTAAAGTTAGTCCTTATGGTGTTTTTGACGAACCAAGTGATAACAATACTGTTGTTAGAAATATGTCGAAAGGTACAAATACGTTCAGATGGACAGTATATAAAGGTTCAAAATGCTCTGCTTTTGATGAAGTAAGAATTACTAATAACAGCCCAACTACCGCCGATGCCGGTAATGATCGAATTTCTTGCGATGGTAATGCTCTTCTGATTGGTAGTACTCCTGATATTGATGAAGCAGGCTTATGGCAAAAAATTAGTGGTGGAGGAACTTTTACAAATCCAACTATGTACTGGACTGGAGTTGTTGGTTTAAATAATGGAGCAAATAGATTTTCATGGTCTATTTCTAAAGGAAATTGTGTTAGTGTTGATGAAATTATTGTTACTAACAACAAGATAACTGTTTATGCCGGCGAAACACAAAGGGTTTGTACTGATAGTGTTTTCTTAACCGGAAATGAGCCTCAAATTGGTTCAGGCATTTGGCAACTTGCCGGTGGTTCGGGTAATATCCAAAACTCTACAAATTATCAAACAGCTGTTACAGGTTTAGGTGCTGGAGTTAATACCTTCAAGTGGATTATTTCCGAAACTTCTTGCTCTAATTACGATGAAGTTCAAGTATATAATGATGAACCTACTGATGCAATTGTATGTGATGATACCATTTCAATTTGTACAGATTTTACTAATCTTTGTGCAAACTTCCCACCTGATGGAGAAAACGGTTATTGGACTTTAATTGCTGGTGATGGAGATATTGTAAACTCTACTTTAACAAATACTCTTGTTACTAATCTTACAGGCGAAAGTAGCTTTGTTTGGACTATTCAAAAAGAAAATTGTTATAAACATGATACTTTATTTATAGATAATGGAGCTCTTGATGCAATTGTTTCTACTGATACTATGAGATTCTGCTCTTCTAATGGAACTCTTTCTGCTAATAATCCTTTAGTTGGTCATGGTTTTTGGACTTTGATTTCCGGTACTGGTGTTATTGCTAATTCAACAGCATATATTACTGATGTTACAGGTCTTAGCATTGGAAATAACACCTTTAGATGGACTGTGGTTCAAGGTACTTGTATGGCTTCTGATGATATGACGCTTGTTAACGATAAATTCCCTGTTACTGCAAATCTTGCCGGCGACGACACTATTTGTACACCTGAAACTTGGGTTATTGGTAATCCTCCTTCAGGCGGTGCAATTGGCTTCTGGACAATGTCTTCCGGCTCCGGACAATTTGATAATATCTTTTCTCCGGCCACAAGGGCTTATAACATTGGAAATGGAAATAATACTGCTCGTTGGACTATCGAACGAAATGGTTGTCAAAATTATGCCGAATTTGTTATCGTAAACAAAACTATTATTGCTGATGCTACAAGTCCAATTGTGGTTTGTAGTCAAGATGAAATTGCTTCTCTGGTAGCTTCTGATCCCGGTCAAGGTACAGGATTGTGGGAACTAATTAGCGGTAACGTTACTATTGGAAATTCAACTTCTTTCTCTACTACAGTGTCTAATGTACATTTTGGTTCTAATAGTTTACGTTGGACTGTTTCTAATGGTAAATGTTTTGATCAAGTTTATGTTGATGTTCAAAATAATTTCTTCTCGGTTACTGCCGGTAATGACAGAACAGTTTGTGATACCACTACTATTCTTAACGGTACTAATCCAGGTGCTAACGGCTCCGGTTCTTGGACTGTTTCGGGCGGTCAGGGTACATTTACTAATGCCTCAACCTACAATACTCGTGTTAATGGTTTAATGCAAGGTTTAAATAGATATACTTGGACAGTTACAAACGGCGAATGTTCTGCCTCCGACGAAGTATTTATTACTAATGGTATTCCTGATGCCGAAGGTGGTGGAAATCAATACCCGTGTGTTAATTATGTTACTTTAAATGCCGAACCTCCATTGTATGGTTCCGGTACTTGGGCGTTAACAGGCGGAAGCGGTAATATTATTACTCCCTCTGCTCCTAATACTCTAGTTGAAAATCTTGGAGTTGGGCAAAATACTTTCCGTTGGACTGTTGCAAATGGGCAATGCTTAGCTTACGATGATATTACAATATTTAATTATACTGTTAATATTTCTGCCGGTGATGATCAAGTTGTTTGTGATACTTTTGCCGATCTTGCTGCTACTCCTCCAAGTGCTAATGGTTCGGGGTATTGGACTATTATTGGCGGTGGCGGTCATTTTGAAGATCCTACTTTGTTTAATACATTTGTTCATGGTTTGCATGATGGTGTTAACTCATTCCAGTGGAATGTTTCTCAAAATGGTTGTACAGGAAATGATATTGTAGTTATCAATAATCAAAATATTATCAATGTTTATGCAGGTGAAGATCAAACTGTGCTTGCTCCTAATACAACTTTAGAAGGCTCGGTTGTTCAAAACACTATTGGCACATGGAGTATAACCGGTGGTGGAGGTACTTTTGCTGATCCTACCGACGCCGGAACTTATGTTGATGGATTACAGTATGGTGTAAATACTTTTGCATGGACAGTGGTGGATATAAATACCGGTTGTTCGGGCTCTGATGATGTTGACATTGTTTATAATGGATTTGACCCTGATGCCGGTCCTACTCAATATATTTGTACTGATACAACCACGCTTGAAGCTGTTGATGTAATAGGAGCTGTTACTTATTGGGATATTATTCAGGGATATTGTTTGTTTGAAAATATTGAAGAACCTAATACCAGAATTTTTAATATTGAATCCGGTCATAATATACTACGATGGAATGTTACTAAAAATGGGTTTACTGCATCTGATACTGTTTCAATCTATAATTACATGTTTTCTGTAAATGCCGGTAATGACCAACATTTGTGCGATGACTCTACAATAATTTCCGGCTCAGGACCATTAAATACTATTTGGACTGATGATTGGTCAGGACAGTGGATTTTTACAAGTGGTGGTGGTATTCTTGGTAGTCAATTTGCTCAAACTACTCAAATTTCTAATTTAGCTGCCGATACAAGTATTGTAAAATGGATTGTTACTCGAAACAACTATCCCGGAACCGGAATGTGTCGGGCAACGGATAATTTGCTTTTGATTTATCACAAAGTACCTCAACCTACGTTTATTACAAGTCCAATGTCTAGCGCTGGTTGTAGCCCGTTAGGTGTTACATTTATCAACACTACACCTACTCAGGATACTGTTGCCGGTACTCAGTACTTGTTTAATTATGCAGGACAAGGTCAGGATGATGTGCCTTACGATTCGGTTGGATTTCATGTTTTTTATAACTCTTCTGATTCAACTTTTGCTACATATACTGTAACTTTAACGGCCAGAATATTTATTCCTTCGGGACAACAGTGTACTAATAGTGTTCAAAATGATGTGCTCGTTTATCCTATAGCGAATGCTCAATTTATTGCTCAGCCTGTATTTACAGAATATCCGTTCTCAAATATAAATATTCAAAATATTTCTACAGACACTCTTACTCATAATTACGCTTGGGATTGGGGTGACGGAGAAGGAATAGTTGATGATTTATATTATCCTGCTCGTTCTCATTCTTATGAAACTTGGGGTGATTATATGATACGCCTTGCGGTTGAAAATGATTTTGGTTGTCATGATGTGGACTCCCTGCTTATTAGAATTCTTGCTCCAATACCAACTTCGGGAGGAGATAATACTGCTGCTCATTGTCCGCCTTTGAGAACTCAATTATATGCAAATGTAAATTATGATACTCCCGGTGAATCAGAATACAAGTGGGTTATCCTTGATGAAGCTTCTGATGATACTCTTGATGTTGTTTATGCAAGAGATCCATTACATACTTTTAGTAAAGAGGGTGTTTATTTAGTTGATTTTTACGTTACCGGAGCAGGAACAACGCCTCCATTTGGATCATTTATTTTCATTCGTAGGGATACAATAACTATTTTCCCTGAACCTATTGCAAGTTTTACTTTACTTCAGGATACTGTTATGGCTCCTGATCAGCCAATACATTGTTATAATAATTCTGTAAATGCTGATACTTGCTTCTGGAACTTTGGTTTGCCAAATGGAAGTGCTGTTTCGTATGAACGGGAACCAATTTATTATTATCAAGAAGAAGGTGATTTCTATATTTCATTACAAATTACAAGTAATAAAGGTTGTGTTGATGATACTGTTTATCAAGTTCCGGTAACTGTGCTTGATGGAGGTGATATCTCATTCCCTAATGCATTTGTTCCGGGACCAAATAGTCCTAATCCGGTATTCTTACCTGCTTTATATGAAGGAGTTGAAGAATACGAATTGCAAATATTTAACAGATGGGGTGAATACATTTGGGTAACTACAAACATTAACGAAGGTTGGGACGGCACCATTGACGGTGATCCTGCTCCGCAAGATGCTTACGTTTATAAATGTCGTGTGGTTTATGAAAATGGTGTTCAGGAAACTATTACGGGTAGCGTAACTCTGCTAAGATAGAGATAGATTTATATGATAAAAAAAGAGGTTTAATTAACCTCTTTTTTTTGTCTTTTTGCTGAATATTGTGTGAATTTGGTTAGCTTACATCAAAAGCTTTGTATTAATGCAAATATTTTTTTAATTAAAAAATTATTCAGGTGTATTTATTAATACTTCAACGAGTAAATCCCAAAACATTTCAACAGTTTTAATATCCATTTTTTCTTCGGGAGTATGTGCTCCTTTAATTGTTGGACCAAATGAAATCATATCAAGATACGGATATTTTTGTAAAAATAAACCACATTCTAAACCTGCGTGTATTGCTCTAACAATTGGTTTTTTGTTAAATAATTTCTCGTAAGCTGTTTCAGTAATTTTAAGAATCTCAGAATCAGTATTGGGTTTCCACCCCGGGTAAGGTTCTCCATGTGATACATCTGCTCCGGCAAGTTCAAAAACGGTTCTAACTTTAGTTGCAATATTCATTTTTGAAGAATCTATTGAACTTCGCTGACTTGTTCCAATTCTAATTTGATTATCGCCAATATAATTTAAGGTGGCTAAATTTGTAGATGTTTGAACTAAATCGTCCATTTGTTTATCCCAAACTTGTTCTCCGTGAGGAGCAGCATATATGCTCCAAATTAGGCTATATTGTGTTGCTTTGTCAATAATAAAATCGGGGAAGTTTACTTGTTTAAATTCAAGTTCCATATTGGGCTCAACTATTCCGTATTCGTTTATAAAATTTGTTTTTTGTTTTTCAAAAAGAACTTTAAATTTATTAAATTTTTCTTTTTCTATTGTAAAAATTGCTTTTGCATCTTTAGGAATAGCGTTTCGTAATTTGCCTCCTTCAAATGTTGATAATCTTAATCCAATTTCTTGATATGTATTCCATAAAATTCTGTTAATAAGTTGTATAGAATTACCGTAACCTTTGTGTATTTCATCGCCCGAGTGCCCTCCGTGTAGTTTGTCAATTGAAATTTCAATGGCAATATCATTTTCGTTTACAGGTTCTTTTGTGTAATTAAAAATAGCAACAGTGTCTATTCCTCCGGCACTTCCAATAAATAATTCGCCTTCGTCTTCGCTGTCAAGATTTATAAGTATTTTCCCTTCCATAAATCCATCTTTAATGCCAAATGCCCCTGTCATTCCTGTTTCTTCGTCAACAGTAAAAAGGGCTTCGATTTTAGGTAGTTGTAAATCTTTTGCAACCAAAATTGCCATTGCGGCAGCTATTCCAATACCATCGTCTCCGCCTAAAGTAGTACCGTTTGTTTTTATCCACCCGTCTGTATCAACAAAAGCTTTTATTGGGTCTGTTTCAAAATTATGTTCAAGGTCGGTTCTTTTTTCGGGCACCATGTCGAGATGGCTTTGTATGATAACTGTTTTTTTGTTTTCCATGCCTTTGCTTGCCTCTCTGATAATTAGTACGTTACCAATTTCGTCAATTTTGTATTCAAGTTTATTTGTCTGTGCAAATTCTTTCATGTAAGCAATTATTTTTTCTTCTTTTTTGCTCGGACGTGGAATTTGTAATATCTCGTCAAAATATTTGAATATTTCTTTGGGTTCTAATTCTTTTATTTTCATTTTTTTAAAGTTAAATATTGTGTATTGGTGTTATTTGTTGTATTTTTTCATCCAAAAATCGTCTTTCATTAAATCTTTTACAATTTCTAAGTCTTTTTGAGTATCTACTGAAACTGAATAACTTTCGCTGAATACCATTTTTATTTTCATTCCACTTTCTAAAATTCTAAGCATGCCTATTGATTCTACTAATTCTAATGGAGTAGGGGGTAATGCTGAAAAATGAAATAAGAAATCTCTTCTAATTGCAGCAACGTTTACTTTTTTTAGTTTTGGAAGTCCTGAAATTCCTCTTTTTTCATAAGGTATTCCGCTTCGGGACATGTATAATGCAAAATTGTTATAATCAACAACTACTTTAACACTGTTCGGGTCGTCTATTTCGTCAGTGTCAGTAATTTCGGTCATTAAGTTTACTATTTCAACTCCGGGGTCAATTAATAACGGGCTAATAGAATTTGAAATCATTTGTTCGTTTACCATTGGTTCGTCGCCTTGCACCATTACTACGATGTCATATTTTTTGTTAAGTTCTATTTCAATAAGCTCAATTGCTTCGGCAACCCGGTCTGTTGATCTAAGGTGTTCGGGTGATGTCATTACAACATTTCCTCCAATGCTTTCAATATAGTCAGATATTTCTTCGTCGCAAGTAGCAACAAATACATCTGAAAAATCATTGCACATTTTGGTTCTGTGGTAAACGTGTCCAATCATTGGCATTCCATGTATGTTTAACATTGGTTTTCCGGAAAGGCGTTTTGCTCCCATTCTGGACGGTATGATTGCTATTATGTTTTCTTTCATTACTGTTGTATTTTTATGGTTTTGTGATTTTAATTTGTTGTTAAAATTTTTCAAATATTGAACTTGTACAAATTTAGATTTTTTTTCAAGAAACAAAAAAAAACTCCCTAAAAAGGGAGTTCTTAAAAATACGAATTTTTTATTTTAATTTCGGTTTAGAAGGGCTATTAGTCTTAAAATTTCAAGATAAAGCCAAACTAAAGTAACCATTAAACCGAATGCAGCAAACCATTCCATTTTTTTAGGCAATCCGTTTGCTGCTCCTGTTTCAATAAAATGAAAATCTAAAATAAGATTTAGGGCTGCTATAGCAACTATTACAAGCTGAATAACTATGCCTAAGGGTCCCATGTTAAACACGTTAAGTTGTAAACCGAAGAAGCTTCCCACAATAGAAATAATGTAAAATAACATTACGCCTCCTGTAGCCATAACTATGCCTTTAATAAAACCGGGTGAAGCTTTAAGAATTTTTGCTTTGTACATAAACAACATAACAGCAAAAACAGCAAATGTTAATATAACTGCCTGAAAAACAATACCTGAAGTCATTTGATTAAAGAATGCCGAAATTCCTCCAAGAAAAAGTCCTTCAAATAATGCGTATATTGGCACTGTAATATGTCGGTGATTTTTTAAAAATATTGTAGCAAAAACTGCTGCAATACCTCCAAAAAGACCAACAAATAATAGAGTTGTTGCTATTGAATTTCCTGCGTAAGTTAATTTCCATGTTATTGTTGCAGTAAACACCATCAATAAAAACATTATTGCTGTTTTATTTATTGTTCCTTGTATTGTCATTGGAACTGCACTTGCTTCGGGCATGGTTTTTTCAAAAGCCCTCATTGCCGGATTTGATGATTTAAATGCTCTCATAGTTTTAATTTTTTTGCAAAAATATAAAAAAAGCAATTTTCAATATGTTAATTTTTTTAAATTAAGTCATTTTTTTTATTTGTTATAGAAAGATAACAATTATTCTGTAACTATTTTGTCAACAATTAAACCTACCTCCATTACCCATTGTAAAGGGTCATCGTTTGTAACTTGTGTTATTTTATATTTGTATGTGCCTGTTTCGGGGAATTTGTAATTGTTTTGTATGATTTGCTCTAAATCGCAATAATCTCCGGCACATTCGCCGAAATATTCATTTCCGCTTCTAACATTAATTGTGTATATATTGTTTGATACGTCTCCGGACGGGGTGGTTACTTCAACGTTTAAGTCAATTGCATCATTCTGAAAACCATAGATATGACGAAATGCTATGTGTATTTGATACTCTGCATCAATATCGTCAATAACCGGTGAAAATTCTAATACATTTGTTTTATTCCATTTGTAGTCGGTGAAATTTTTGCGGTGTTTTTCGTAAATACGGTTTGGATTACATGAGCTTAATAAAATAGCAAATGTTAAAAATGTAAGAAAAGATATTTTTTTCATGATATTATTTGTTTTTAAAGGTTTAAAAATAAAATCCCGATAATTTTTGTTTTAGTTATTTTATCGGGATTTTTTAATGATTATTTCATGAGAGTTAATTCATCAATAATTCTATTGCAACCGCCAATTTTCTCAACAACCCAAAGAACGTATCTGATATCAACATTAATTGTTCGTTGTAAATCGGGTTCAAAAGCAATATCACCGCTCATAGCTTCCCAGTTTCCGTCAAAAGCTAAACCTATTAGTTCGCCTTTGGAATTTAAAATAGGGCTTCCTGAATTTCCGCCGGTAATATCGTTGTTGCTCAAAAAACAAACGTGTAGTTTTCCGTCGGCATCAAAGTATTGTCCGTAATCTTGAGTTTGGTATAATTCAATAAGTTTGTCGGGTAAAACAAATTCCGGATTGTTAGGATCGTATTTTTCAATAATACCGTCAATGGTGGTAAAATATTTGTAATCAACTCCATCACGAGGTGAATATCCGCCAACTGTTCCATAAGTTAATCTCATTGTAAAATTTGCATCAGGGTACATTAATTGGCCGGCATGTAATTTCATTAAACCTTCGAGCCATAGTCTTTTTGCCCAAACAAGTTTTTCGTTTAATGGTTTAAAAAATGCGTTTATTTCAGAAATTTTTTCGTAAGTAGAGTTTGCTGCAATGTATGCAGGATCTTGTTCTAAAGTTTCAATTTTAGGGTCATTTAAAAAAGCTTCAAATTTATCTTTATCAACAAAAATTGAACGTTTAAAAACGTCTTCGATATAAGCATCAAAGCTATTAAAATCTGATTTAGCTTTAGCAATAAATGTTGGATAAAACTGAGCGTTAATATCTTCTGTGAAAAGATTTAACATTGCTAATGCGGATTTTTTATCGGTTGGTGCGTTGTAGTCTTTAAAAAAAACTTCCGCTTGGGTTCGTAAATCTTCAACAGCTGTTGCTAAATTGGTTTTGTTGCCATTTTTTAAAGCATCATATATTTTTTTTGATTTTTGGGCAAAATATATGTATTCGGTTCCGGAAATTAAACATTCTCTGATATATATATATGCTTTATTGTTGTCGCTTCGATCGTTGTAAACTGATTTTATGGTTGGAAGAACATCTTTGTAAAGTTCATTTTCTGCCGGATTATTTCTTAACCATTGTGTAAAGTTGTTTTCAATATCTTTTTTCTTTTTAATAACATTTAATTTTTTTAAACCTTGATTTTGTCCAATAGAATATTTCCAATAATTGCTGCTTCTGGCATATTTTGACGCATATTTAATATACACGTTTTGGTCTGCTAACATGTCTTCCATTAAAATTTCTTGACGGATACCTCTGATTTTTGCTCTATTATCATTAGTTCCTGTCATTGTTTCTTGTATATCGTAAGTTGTAGCATAACGATTTGTCCTTCCCGGAAAACCAAGTATCATAGTATAATCGTTTTCTTGAACACCTTTTAATGAAACCGGTAATGAATATTTTGGCTTTAAAGGAACGTTATCGGTAGAGTAATCTGCCGGTTTGCCATCGGCTGAAGCATAAACTCTAAAAATACTAAAATCGCCGGTGTGGCGTGTCCACATCCAGTTATCTGTATCGCCTCCAAATTTGCCAATTGATGATGGAGGTGCACCTACAAGACGAATATCTGTAAATTTTTGATAAATAATTAAAAAATATTGATTGTTGTTAAAAAACGATTGAACATTAGCTTCATAGCCTTCTCCTGTTGGATAGCCGGCTAATGCTGTGTTTTCAATTTGTTCAATATTTTTATTGATAATTTCTGTTCTTTTGGTTTCTTCCATGTCGGCAGTAACATCTTTTAGTGCAAGTTCGGTTACATCATTCATTTTCACTAAAAATTTTACAAATAAACCGGGGTTTGGCAGTTCTTCTTCAAAGGATTGTGCCCAAAATCCATCGGTTAAATAATCGTGATCTAATGTGCTATGTGCTTGAATGCTACCAAAACCGCAATGATGATTTGTGAAAATTAAACCCTTATCAGAAACAATTTCTCCTGTGCAAAAACCACCAAAAATAACAATAGCGTCTTTAATCGAAGGCTCATTAAGATTGTAAATATCATCGGCTTTTAGTTCAAAACCCTGAGCTTTCATTTGAGGGTATGTTTTGTTTAGCATTGTTAAAAGCCACATGCCTTCGTCGGCTATTGCAAAATTTATTGTTAATAAAATAGCAATAAGAATTGAAAAAAGTTTTTTCATAATTTCGTTCGTTTTTAAAATGTTATTGTATTAGTTTTAAAAATATTGTCGTCAAAATTGTTTAAAAAAGTTTAATTTTCAAAACAAAAATAAGATATTGTTTAAAAATAGAGGAGTTGAATCTAATTTTTTTTTAGTATTTTTGCAACGAAACCAAAAAAATCAATCCATTAATAAACCTTTAAAAATTTAAATTTATGAAAACTAAAATTACTTTTTTGTTTGTAGCTTTTCTTTTTATTTTCGGGAATGTTTTTTCGGCAGAAATTTCATTGTCTGAAGCAGAAAGAGTTGCTGAAAATTTTATTTATGAGCAAACAGGAGTTCCTCAAAATTCAATTGAACTTGTTTGTGAAACTTTTGAAAAAAACGACATTAATTATTATTATATTTTTAATATAAAAAATGGAGGATTTGTTATTGTATCTGCTGAAGATAGGTTTGACCCAATTATTGCTTATTCTTTTGTGCATGATTTTAAAACTGAAAATCAACCCGATAACATTGCTTGGTTTATGAATGATTATGTTGAACAAATAGATTATTGTGTTCAAAATGATGTTTCTTCTGCAAAATCAAATAAATGGAGTCATTATAATGTTGCTCAATCTGATTTTTCTGCTGATCTAACTCCTAAAACTGAAGTAGTATTATCTACTGCTTTATGGGATCAGGGTTATGGTTGGAATCAAGCCTGTCCTGAAGATCCTGCCGGTCCCGGTGGTCGTGTATATGCAGGTTGTGTAGCTACTGCAATGAGTATTGTTATGAAGTATTGGGAGTATCCGATATCTGGACAAGGTTCGCATTCATACTATGCTTATCCTTATGGGACTTTGTTTGCCGATTTTGCTAACACAAATTATATGTGGGAATACATGGAAGAAGATGATTATAATTGGTTTGTAGCATTGTTAATGTATCATGCAGGTATATCCGTTAATATGGAATATTCACCTGATGGTTCCGGAGCTTATAGTGTTGATGCTGATGATGCTTTTAGAAATAATTTCAGATATGGAGACGCTACTTATTTGTCTAAACAGTCAACAACTACTACTAACTGGATTAATATAATTCAAGCACAAATTGATGCTGGTCAACCTATTTATTATAGTGGTCAGGGGGCCGATGGTGGACATGCTTTTGTTGCTGATGGTTATAGAGATACAGATGATTATATTCATTTTAATTTTGGTTGGAGTGGTAGTGCAAATGGTTTTTATTCTCATGCTGATGTTAATGGTTTCTCTTCTTCTCAAGCAATTATTTATGATATTTATCCAACTGAAAGTTATTACCCTTATAGTGCTTCTCCTTCACCTTTAACTGCTGAATTAGATACTTTTAATTTAGATGATTTTACTGTTAATTTAAGCTGGCAAACTCCAACAAGTAAAGGATTAACCGGATATATTCTTTATAGAGATGACGAAATATTAGATGATGCAATTCCAACATCTGTTTATGATTATGTTGATGATAATGCTGATATTGATAATCATTTTTATGGTCTTCGTGCTGAATATACAGATGGAATTTCTCAGTGTTCTGTTTCTGATGTAAAGGGAAAGTATAATGTTACTTTTACTGTTTTAGATCAAAATGGTGTTGGTATTCATTTAGCTCAAGTTGATTTTGCAGGCATTTCTCAAACTACCGGTTTTGGTACGGCTGATTTTATTAATATTCCTTTTGGGCAAGATTATGAATATACTGTTAGTTATGGTATTTATAGTGAAACCAATACTTTGGATTATTTATATAAAAATACAACAATTTATGTTACTTTAGGTCCTGCTGCCATTAACGAAACTAATCAAATTATTGTTGCTTATCCTAATCCTTCAAACGGAATTTTATATTTGTCGGGTTTAGATGCACAAAATAATGTTAATGTTTTTGACATGAACGGAAGATTAGTTTTTAGTCAGCAAAATGTTCAAGATAATTCGTCGATTGATTTAACTAATTTATCAAGAGGCGTTTATAATGTTAAAATTACTTCGGGAGTTAATAACATTACTCATCAAATTGTTATAAAATAATTTTTCAATATTTTTTTAAAAACCTCTGAATTTTCAGGGGTTTTTTATTTTCTGTAAAAATTCATTTCATCAATGTATTGTGCTACTTTTGAGTGCATAAAAAAATCTACATTTTTTTGTTCCTGAATAGCTTCTCTTATAAAACTTGATGAGATTTCTATTAAAGGTGCATCAAAAATCTTGTAATTTGCTTTTGTGTTTATTTTTGATATGTCAATATTTGGACGAGGATATACATAAATTTTGTGTTTTTTTATCAACTCAGCGTAATTTTTCCATTTATGTAAAGTTACTAAATTATCGGCTCCCATAATTAAAATAAACTCATCGTTGGGGTGTTTTTCTGACAAATAAGTTAAAGTGTCTATCGTAAATGATGGTTTTGGCATGTCAAATTCCACATTTGAAGCGTGATATTTTTTAGGGTAATCTTCTATTGCTAATCTTACCAAATGCAGTCTGTGATAATCGTCTAATAGTGTGTTGCGTTTTTTTAATGGATTTTGTGGACTTACAACAAACCACAAATTATCCAGGTCTGTAAACTCAATAAAATAATTTGCTAACGCTAAATGTCCTACGTGGATAGGGTTAAATGAGCCAAAAAATAGTCCTATTTTCATATTTATTTTTTTTTAAGCTGAATAAAAAGCATAAATTTGCCGCAAAATAAGTAAAATGAATTTAAACTTAAAACGACCTATAGCTTTTTTTGATCTTGAAACAACCGGTTTGGATATTGTAAAAGATCGAATTATTGAAATTTCAATTCTTAAAATTTCTCCGGACGGAAAGGAAGAAACATATACAAGACGAGTAAATCCGACTATTCCAATATCCAAGGAGGCTTCAAAAATAACAGGAATTGTTGACGATGATTTGAAAGATATGCCAACTTTTAAAGAGGTGGCAAAAGAAGTAGCAAAATTTATCGAAAATTGTGATTTAGCAGGGTATAATTCAAATAAATTTGATGTTCCTTTATTAGCCGAAGAATTGTTGCGTGCTGATGTTGCTGTTGATTTTTCTAAAAGAAAATTAATTGATGTGCAGGTTATCTACCATAAAAAAGAACAGCGAACTTTGTCGGCTGCTTATGAATTTTATTGTAATAAAAAACTTAAAAATGCTCATAGTGCCGAAGCTGATACTTTTGCTACTTACGAAATTTTAAAAGGGCAGGTGGAAATGTATGACGATCTTGAAAATGATATTGATAGTTTGTCAAAAATTTCTTATCATAACCGAAATGTTGATTTTGCAGGCAGAATTGTTTATAATAGCAAAGATGAGCCGGTTTTTAACTTTGGTAAATATAAAGGTAAAATTGTAACCGAAGTTTTGGAAAAAGACCCCGGATATTTTGGGTGGTTTTTAAATGCTGATTTCCCTTTATATACTAAACAAGTTTTGTCACGAATAAAACTTTCGATGACACAAAAAGTAAAATAAAAAAAACACCTGAAAGAGAGAAATCTAATTCAGGTGTTTTTTTGTTTATTTAGTATAAGTAATATATTTGCCAAATACCCAACCTTTTGCTCTGGTAACAATTTTTAACCATTCTCCGTTAGTATCATAAATTTCTACTTTTTGTCCTTTGCTTAATGGTTTTGCTACTTTGGTTCCATTAGGTGCAGATCTAATATTTAACACATTTGCACTTACAACGCCATCTTTATCATCGTCGGTTCCGTCTCTTTCAATATAGGTTTTTGAAACCCAACCTTCTATGTCTTGTTCTACTTCAAACCAACCGTTAATTTCGGAAAGAAGCATTACTTTCTCATTTTTTTGAACAGTTTCTGCTACTGTTTCAAATTTTGTGTCGGGTCCGGATCTGAAATTTAAAACAGCTGTTGCTGTTCCAACTGTTCCTATTGGGAATTTTTTTCTTTCAGGTGCAGCAGGTTTTGCAGGTGGTATCCAAACATTCATTTGTTTACGTAAATCATCAAGAGGAAACGCTGGTCCCGGATCAACTTTTCGGGTAGGAGCTATCTCTTCGTGACCTAAAATATATTTTATTGTTGGATATTCTTTTATAAGTGCTTCGCAAATTTCGTAAACTTTTTTCACTTGTACTTCTGAATATGTATGCCAATATTTTAACGAAACTCTGTCTGAATTTCTGTGAGTTCCTTCAAATACAAAATCGGCTGAAACTTCTTGGCTAAAAGAATTATAGAATTTGCTCCCTTTTTTTGTCAAATATCCGTCATTTGAAATTTCAATTCCAATAGAATATTTATTAAACGTTTGTTTTGTGTGATCCGGAAAAATATAGCTGCTTGTGCCTGCATGCCATGTAATAACATTCAAATCAGCCATTTGCACAACTTCTGCTTCTCTACTAACAACCATGTGTGCTGATGCTTTAATTTTTGGATTTTTTAAAGTGTTTACTGCTGCTCGCAGACTATTGCCGCCGGTATAATGAATAATTATAGTGTCGGGTGAACCGGTTTGATATTCTCCGGATATTTTCGGTGTGGCTTCAAAAGTGACTTTATCGCCTACTAACTTGTGATTTTTAATTTCCATATATAAACTTTTAGATTTTTATTAAATTTTATGTTTGCTAAGATAAATAAAAAAATAATTATTTGATAATTTTTATTCTTAAATTTTAACTGGTTTAAATTTTTATGTGTTTTAGGTTGGTATATGTGAGTATAGTTGCATAAAAATATTGTTTATTTGGTGCTTGATTTTTTCTTTTCTTTGAAAATAATTGTAATTAATACTTTACTTCTGCGAAATTTTTATTTTCTTAGTTTGTTGTTTGTTAATAAATTAAATAAAATTGTTGTTTGTTTAGTTTGATTATTAAAGTTTTTTTAATATTATGTTTAGTGCTTAAGTTTTTGGTTAATATTGTTTTGTTATATTTGTATTATAAACTTTTAAGTTTTAAAAATGCAAAAAAAAATTTTATATGTAGATATGGACAATGTTTTAGTTGATTTTTCTTCGGCTTTTGAATATTTTGATAATCGGGTTTTTGTTGAATATGATAAACGATTTGATGAAATTCCTTCTATTTTTTCATTTATGAAACCTATGCCTGATGCAATTTTGTCGGTTGAAAAATTGGCTGATTTTTTTGACGTTTATATTCTTTCTACTGCTCCTTGGGAAAATCCTTCGGCTTGGACTGATAAATTGCTGTGGATTAAAAAACATCTTCCAAAAATTGCTTTTAAAAGATTGATTTTATCGCATCATAAAAATTTGAATAAAGGTGATTTTTTAATTGATGATAGAACAAAAAATGGAGCCGATAAATTTGAAGGTGAGCATGTTCATTTTGGGACTGAAAAATTCCCTGATTGGAAAACCGTGGTTGATTATTTGATGAAAAAAGTTTAGATTTTAATAATTACCGGGGTTACTTTATTTGAGTACCTTTTGTAATGCTTCAATATCAATTATTTCTACGTTTTTTCTATCAACTTTTAAAATTTTTTGTTTTGTAAAACTACCGATTATTCTGCTCAGCGAAGGACGAGCAACTCCAAAATAATCAGCAAGTTGCTGATGAGTGTGGGCTAGTTTTAATTTATGGCTTTTTTGTGTTTTGTGCATCTGTAAAAAGTAATTTGCAATTTTGCCTTCCAATTTTTTTAAATTTAATGTTTTCATTTTGTCAGTTACTGTTACAAATCTGTTTGAAAGTACTGTGAGGTAATTTTCTAATATTATTTTATTGTTATTTAATAATTTA
>JAFGVU010000067.1 GCA_016937855.1 Bacteroidales bacterium
GTTACTCATGATGGAACATGAGGTTAAATCATTCTTGATAATCAAAGAGCGTTTAACAGTTATTCGGACAGCCTCGTGTCGCACTTAAATTTGCGGCTAACGGTTTATGTAAGTGGAGTGCGGGATTAAAAGTGATGAACTTTCAATTACGCACGGAGCCAATTCGTTTATTCATAATTTCAAATTTTTCGTCAATCGTCAAAGACGAATTGGCGGTGTTACAACAAAGAACTACAGTTGAATTACCCACTGAAACCCGCATTACATTTACATTTTGTTATGGGCTGGCTTTTTATATATTTCCAATTACTTTTAATCTAATTGCTGCCCGTTCCATTAAATAAGTATCTGTCACACCTAACAGAGAAAGTTGGTCAGCTGTAATGTTTTGTCTTGAAACACCAGGCTGAACAATAAAAATATCAAATTCAAGAGGAATACGATTATTAACTAAATCTAATATCTCAATAAGCTTTTGCTCATCACCAAATTCAAATCTTGAATCAAGTTGCTTTTGTTTTCTTAATGCTTCTCTCCTAAGAAAATGTTCAAGAAATTCCTTGCCTCTTTTAAATTTCCAGTTTACTGATTTTTGGGCTTGTCCACAAACCTCATAAAGATTTTTAATCTGTCTACTTGAAGAGCCTCCAATTGCATATTTTAAATGGTATAATTCAACGGAGATTTTATTTTCATGAACTTTTAAGGTTACAACATCAGCTATTTCACCTGAATTATCATCATCAAAAATTACATCATAGTCATTAGTTTTTAAAATTTCGATAACTCTGTATTGTATGGAATTAGTTTTTTTAGGATTGCAACCTTGCGATTCTACATTTAAATCAATTCCGTCCCAATCAAAAGTGCTTATATTATTAGAATCAAAAGGTTGAATTATACTTTTTAGTTCGTAATAATTATTGCCTTCCATATAATCACCATTGGCAAACCAAATTGATGGAGTTTCGTTGTAAAAGTATTTAACTAAATCTGTCTCTTTTGTTCCAATTGTTACGGTTGCAGTTTGTGTTGTATTTACTTTTGAAAATTTGAATGTCGGGTTATTGTTAATATCTCTATAAAATATTAAATCTAATTCTATCAAGATGTTATCATCATAAACGACAGCAAAACGTATATTTCCATTATTTGATGGGTTTACTAAAGACAGGTTTACATTATATAACTCATATTTTCTGCCATCTATATTGAACGTGTATCTTGTTTCTGATTGTTTATATACTTCTTCATTCCAGTCAATTAGATAGGGGATTTCATTTGGTATTTCTGAAAGAGCTTTTGCTACAAGTGCCCCTTTCAAAACATCATCTCCATTAATATTTTCATTCAGTATCTTACCGCCAACATGATGAAACCATTTTATCAAAGTTGGAATGTCATTTCTACGTCTACTCCAAATTCTACCCTTATATGAGCATCCAATAGAAATATCTTCACCATTTTCATAACCAGCCCCATAAATCATTGATTTTTTTGCTTTATTAATTTGTGCCTGAGTTAATGCAGGTTCAATATCTGTACCCACTCTCATAACAAATCTAATAAATCGACCAATTATTTCAGATAACCCAACATTCTGTAACTTAAATCTGTTAATTCCACTTAAGACTCTAAAAATCTTGCCGCCGTTATCACCTGTAATTAACTCTGCTCTTTCTCCAATAATAGATTTTGCCAAATCAATGTGTAAACTTGAATTATCTGAACTATGAATAAAAAGTAGATTGTTTCTGCTATCCCAGTGAACAATATAAAAGTTCCATATCAAATCGGTAACAGTCTCACTTTTTATCCAATCGGCAGGTATTTTTTTTACTGTAACAATAACTAAAATTCGTTCTTCTTGATTATAGTTGTGTCTAATAAGTTCGTATGAATCGGGATTAGAAATACCATTAATATAATTAGTTGGAAACCATCCATCAGTATTATTTTTAAATACAACTGTGCTTAATGCAGGCTTTATACTTTGTATTGAAACTGGAAAATCTTCATTATCTCTGAAACCCTGAATGAAATTATAAAGGTCTATTTCATTTTGTGTTCTATTTTCACTAAGCAGTGGTAGTATTACATTCCAATCTGGGTCTCTAGCATACAATGCATCTAATTCATCATTTACCTCTACATCTGCAAGATTGGCAATAACTGTTGCGTTACCTAAATGCAAATCATAGCTTGTGCGTGTAAAGCGCCCAACAAATTGCAAAGTAATGGGAAGACTTTGTCTTATATCGTGAAATACGGCAATTTTTAAATTAGGTAAATCGAATCCTTCGCCAAGCATATCAACACACACAATAATATCAACATCTAATGCTAAAATACGCCTCTGAATTTCTCTTGATTCTCTAATACCTAACCCTGAGTGTATTTTAACCACTCGAAATTCTGAACTATATGCATTATATATCTCAAAAACTTCATTTGCCCGTTTTTTTGTTCCAACTCTTGCAAGTAAAATATGGGGATAATCTTGTTTGTCTATGCGTAAATGATGAATACCTTTTTCGGCTAAAACCCTATCTTTCGTTTGGTTATTGTATTCATAAATTTTTTGAAAATTAATAGGCTTAAAATACCCTTCTTGTTGAGCCTTTTTTAGTGGATAGTTATAAATAATTTTCCCGTCAATTTTTTTATTGTCATTTCTAAACGGTGTGGCTGTAAATTGAATAATAAATTTCCCTTCAAAATTTAATCTTATTTTATTCCAAGAGCTTGCTTCTGTATGATGAGCCTCGTCAATAAAAATATGAGAAAATGATTCTTTTAGTATGATAGGGAATGCAGAACTTATTCTTGATATTATGCTAGCTGTACCAACTACTACATTGCATTTTGATAAAAACTCTGATAATTCAGTTTCAGAAGCAAAACTTTTCTTTATAGTCCCAACTACTGGGTTCTGAGTCAATTCAGTTAAAATTGATAATCGTCGAAGTAGTCCTATATGAATGAATTTATTGGAAATTTGACTTCTCAACGGGTCGGATGGTACAATTACCAACAACTTATTTATTCTTTCCGAGACTAACACGGATAGCATTGTTTCAGTTTTACCAGTTCCAGTTGGTAAAACAACAGTCCCAGTTTCTGAGCTAGATGTCCAATGAGACAAAATTGCGTGAAAGGCACCAATCTGAGGATTTCTTAACCCCAAAATTTCACCTTCTTCTTTTATTATCCTGAATTGGTTTATCCAAGAATTTAGGACATCTATTGGTGTACTGAAATCACTAACACTGTCATCTACTGATTGTCTGATTTGGTTACCTGCTAAATATTCCTTTAATAGTTTCATTGCTCGGAGTTTTTGTTAAGCTTGCCCATAACGGTTCGCAAATATGATTAGTTGCGGATTGCGTGGCACTTTCCTGTCGAAAAGCACCGAGGCTGATGCGGGCTGAAAATCTTGATTATCCGCACCGAAACCGCAATTAATTATATTTTGCTGTTATAGGGCGTTTTTTTGTCCCTTATTTCATAAAGTGTGGGGTGTCTAAATTGTATTTGTCTATTGTTTTTAACAGCAAATTTTTTATTATCTCAAATTTATCAACATCTGGGTTTCTATTATTTACAGAAATTAGACTTAAAGTAAATTCATCGTTGTCAATGTAATTTGATAAAAGTTTTAATGCAATATCCAACTCATTCAATATCTTAGTTTTTTTCATTTCACCAAGCATTTCGGTTAAGTCTCTATTTTTTGCTCTAAGCAAATCAATGTTTTTAAAGTTGTCTTTTTCTATTTCGAGTAAACGATAAATGTCGTTAGCTCTCATAGTTGGAGTTTTCTGATGTTCAATCATATTCTCAATTTCAATCAGAAGGTTTTCAATCAAAAGTTTTTTCATAATTATTTAAGTTAATTACATTTTTATAAGTCCTCCACCCCATGAAAGTGAGTATAAATTTGATAATATTCAGAAGGCTACAAGTCATATTTAAGTTTCAATTTATCAATAATCTTTGATGTTTTTTCTGCATAGTCAGATGGAATTCTTGAAAACCCATTAATACTAATCTGTTCTATCTCTGTACGCATTTGCCTATATTCGTCATAAATATTTATAGCTCTCTTTGTCGCACCCCAATCTATTTTATTAACGGGCACATAAGTCTTTATTATCTCAATAAAATCATAGGCGAAATCCTTCGATAAATCTTTATCTGTTAATAATGACATTGCCCATTTTGAGACATTGTCTATTAATATTTTATTTTCTTGAGCACCAATTCTCCAGCAAATTGCATCTCCTAATTCATAAATTGAGATTGAATATGGTGGTTTATTGTCACTGTAAAATATCTTTAAGTATTCTTTCTCTATTATATGTTTTATTGTTGTTTCCATAATTTATTTGTTTTATTGTTGACAATCTTTTTGTTACGTAGCAAATTAAAATGCCCTATAACGGTTGCGTGTAAGTTTAGGCGCGGATTTCGGTGAGCGTCACTGTCCTGAACCACCGAGGCTGAGGCGAGATTAATAATTGAATATCAGCGCCGAGCCCGCGATTAAATTTACACATTGTTAACGCCTGGTTTTTAATTTATTTCAAATTATTTATCCGTCCTTTTGCTGCTTTCTCAATCGTATTTGTCTTTTTATACACTCTAAAAGTAACATCAATATCCTTTAAATAAACAATCCAAATATCACTATCTGTACCACTTAAAGTCTCTAATGGTGATTTACTATAATTGTCTGCAACAAAATGAACATCTTTTCGAAATGTATCTTTTAGCTTTAAAGGGGGAAGAGGTTCTCGGTCTTGTCCTGGCATAATATTAATTGCAGTTGTAAATAATCCGTCTTTGTCCCACATCTCCAAATTATTTTCGTCATTGATTTTATAATATTCATCAGCGGCACTATTTTTCACATAATATTTGTCGTCTTTTACAATTAAGTTTTCAGTCTTGTTTGCAGCGTTATCTTTTTGAAAGTCAATCTCTGCTATAAAACTATCCTCTTTCTCAATCAAGTAAATAATTGACTCATATCCTGTAAAACTACATTCCCATTTGCCGACTACTCCTTTCTCTTTTAATTTTGTAATCTCAAAATTTAAATCCGTTTTATTGTTAACTGGATTCAAAACAACTGAATTGTCTGTGTTACTCTTAATTTTTGAATCACCGCAACTAAAAACAGTCGCTGTTAAAATCATAAATATCAGTGCTTTTGCTTTCATAATAAGTATTTTATAGTTAAGTAGCTGCTATCATTAAACTTGGCGTTAACGGTTACGTATATGAAACGTTTGGCATTTCGAAGCACATCCCTGTCAAGTTACAAGCACTTTTAGTACGAGCTGAAACCTTCGATAACCCACTGACTGCCAAATGTTTTATATACGATGTTACCACACGTACTTCTTTCATTTCTTTGTCGATGTTCATAATTTTCTTCAAAAATACAAGAAAAATAATTTTGTGGGGTCAAAA
>JAFGVU010000009.1 GCA_016937855.1 Bacteroidales bacterium
CTACTCGGTAATTGTTAATGACAGCGAAGAGCATACAGTAACAGATACATTCGAAATTTTACAACCAGCACCGGTAAAACTTACAGCTATATTTCAAATCATTCATCCTTCTGAAACCGGAGCCGAAGATGGGTCAATAAATGTTGAAATTGCAGGAGGTTATGCACCATTTACATTATTATGGTCTACGGGTTCTACCGCTCAAAATATTGAACATTTAGCGGCTGAAACATACATTGTAGTAGTTAACGACAGTCGCGGACAAACACTTACTGATAGCGTACGATTATTTGACATGGTAACCGATATAGATGGGAATACATATAGCATTGTAAAAATTGGAGACCAAACATGGATGGGAGAAAATCTTCGCGTAACCCATTCACCAAACGGTTCAGCTATCGAGAGCTATGTTTACAATAACGACACAGCCAATGAACAAAAATATGGTCGGTTGTACACCTGGGATGTTGCAATGAACGGATCAGCAGAAGAAAAAGCACAAGGAATTTGTCCGTGTGGCTGGCATATACCAACCGACGATGAATTTAAACAACTGGAAATGTATCTTGGAATGTCACAATCAATGGCTGATCTTGCAAACACTTGGCGGGGTTCTCCGGTAGGAACACGTTTAAAAGCAGGTGGTGATTCTGGTTACAATGCTCAAATGGGAGGACGAATGGTTTACAATGGGAGTTTTGGCTATTTAGGTCAATGGGAATATATGTGGACTTCAACAGAATATAGCAGCACCGCTGCCTGGAGAAGATGCCTCGCCAATGTATATTCATCTGTTGGCCGTTATAATTCTTTTACTAAAAGCTATGGATTTTCAGTAAGATGTATAAAAGATGAAGACTAAAAATATCATTCAAAGGTTTCTTTTCTGCCTTGTAATTTTCATATCAGCAAGTACAATGATGAATTGCAACAAGGAAGAAGAAGAATTACCTGTAGAAGAACTGATTTTTGAAACATTAATTTCAGAAAAAGATACCATTGCCCCTGGCGAAACAACGCCAGTTACTGCGATTGCAACCGGAAGCGGAATTTCTTACTATTGGTCAGCAACGCTTGGTGATATACTCGGATCAGGATCAGAAATTGTTTATGCTGCATCACCATGCCAAACAGGAATCAACCAGATTACCTGTAAAATTATGGACAGAAACAATCAATCAAAATCAAAAACAATTGATATCATTGTGTATGAATAAGTGTAAAATCATACTTTTATTACTATTAATCAACAGTTCTTATTTGTCAGAAGCTCAATGTCTTTCTTCTGTAAATCCGGTGGGAGGAACCAATAATTTGCTTGTTCTTGAAAAAAAATCATTTTGGATTATTTCGTTTTACAAATACGGACAGGGAACCCAATATTATGAAGGAAATTCTGTGTCGAACTTCAATTTAATTAACAAGGCATTTTACAATTATCTTTCCATGTCAGTTGGATACGGTTTAACGTGGAAAACCAGTCTGGAATTAGAAACCGGTTATTTTATTAATAAAACCCAGGTTTACAATCTTGAACCAAATTATCGTCTTACCGGAAATGGCCTATCGAACTTTGTTTTGTTATTGAAGCAAAGTCTTTATACAGATCCATTTAACCGCATTTATATTACCGGTGCAGCAGGTGCTAAAATTCCTTCATCACAATCTCTTCAATGGGATAATAATGTAAAACTTCCGGTTGAAGTACAACCAACCATTGGTGCTTTCGGAGCTGTTTTTACTTCGTCATTTGTAAAAGAAAATTCGGGTACAAGCATGCGCTATTTTATAACAAACCGAACAGAAATAAATGGTTCCAATAAAGAAGATTACAAGTTAGGAACTTCGGTTTATACATCGCTTTATGTATCGCGGCATTTAAGAGTACCTTGGTTAAAAGACAAATGGACAGCAATTTTCCAGTTGAGAAATGAAATACGAAGTATCGATAAAATCAATGGAGTTAAAAAAGAATCTTCAGGAAGTACACTTTTTTTCGTTGTACCTCAACTAAATTATGTACTAAAAGACAATTGGTATATTTCGGCAATGGTTGATATCCCTGTTTATCAATATTTCAACGGAACCCAACTTGGCGCTGACTCTGGATTCACCTTTATTGTATCCCGAACTTTAACGCTTTAATCATCTGGAAACCTCAAACTACCTTAATTTTTTTAATTTAAAATATTGAAATAAAGAGGTCGAATTTTGTTCACAAATTTTAATTGAATCCATTCGAAAATAACTGGAATAAGTTGTTACTTGATTTATAATAATATTGAACTATCTCTTAATAATTAAACTTTAAACTGACCATATATTATTCCTTTATAAACTTCTTACTCGTTATTGAACCTTCATCTTCAATTCTCAATATATAGGGTCCTGCAGGAAGATGCATGACATTTATGTTAACTGAATTTTGTAAATTATTGAAGAAGTATATATTCTCAGATACTTTTTTGCCTAAAATTGTATATACTATGAATTTTAACATTCCATGTTCATTACTGCTGCACATTTTAACTGTAAGCCAATCTTTAGCTGGATTCGGAAATATTGAATAGCTATTTCTATTCACATTTTCTGTAAGGTCAATACCCACAAAGGATATACTGATAATTACACAAGCAGTATCTTCCGCATTGTGAGCATCACGTATAATATAATGAATGGTATCTGTTAATTGACTTGGTTGAATAAAAGGTGTATAACGAATTGTTGTATCACCTACCATAACTAAAGCAACTCCTTGCATAGGAGCGAATATTTCTGAAATAATATACTTATCCCCATCGGGGTCAGAATCGTTCAACAGTGGATAAATAATTAATTCGTCTAATACAATTAATGTATCATTTATTGCAATAGGTGCACTGTTCAGTCCATCACCAATTTCATCTGCACCAATATCAGGATAATTTAAATCTCTTGGTTCTCCATCGATATCATCGGCAACCTCAGCAAGAGTGAGACCAGCACTGTCCAGAACGTCAGCCGAAATATGAAGATCATTATTAGCGTAAAATTGAGGATCAACTGAAAGGGAATGTTCTTCCATTCCACCTGCGGTTTGCAGTGCAGGCAAATCGGTAATATTTGCTGCCCAGAATCCAACGTTATCACCTGTTGAATAAAGGTTATTATAATCAGATTTGGTAACGTTATCAGGAGTTGTGACATAATATGCATAACCTCCACCTGTATGAGCGAAAATATTATTTAATATGCTTAGATTCGAATTGTTTGATGTGGTATAAAATGCTTTTGAAGATGAATTGTTAGTTGCCATATGAACACTGTTATTGGCAATTAAAAAGTTGGAGGAATTATTGATGTAGACACCTTCTGTTTTCCCATTACTTCCGCCAATGCAAATAAAGTTATTTGCAACAATACCTTTATTTTCTTCAGTTGCCATACAACTTGATAATTGAATACCCATATCACTGGTAACTTCTATTTTATTTTTATTTA
>JAFGVU010000068.1 GCA_016937855.1 Bacteroidales bacterium
GGTGTCAAAACATGTTAGCATTGGGGAATTATGAATATCGAAACGATGTTCAGCTTTTTTTCCCGAAAGCTTTCACTTATTGACTATTATTGGCAGGTCTTCTGACTTACTCTATGTTGTGATACCTTCCCATCCCGATTTGTCGGGACAGTGGTAAGTGGAATTCACAACACCTTACAGAGCTTACAGCAGCGGGAACTGTGCATGATTTTCACATGCTTCCCTTTTAATCCGAAAATCGGAACCACTAACAAGACAAAGATAAAAAAATGTTTTTATCAGAAATTATTTTTATTAAAATTTTACAAACTAAAATGTCAACACTTTATCACATTCGACAGTCCAATTTGCAAACTCCTTCATATTACTAAGTTTAACTCCTTCGATAAATTCGACTCCGGCAATGCCTCGAGCCTCTGAACAGCCACCACATGATTTAACTTCTCCACCATTACGAATTACTATTTTTAACATTCTTTCGATGTTATAGTATCCATCCGGCGTTTTTTGATTAGGCAATCCACAAAAAACTGCATCAGCCAATAAAAATATTTTCACTTCGACTTTATCTCCGTGTTCTTTCTGTAAAGTCATTGCCATTCTCAAAGCATTATATGCCTTCTCTGTCCCATAAGGAGCGTCGTTGATGATGATAAGAATTTTTTGCATAGTGTTTTTTTTTGTAAATATAATTATTTTTAAACCCTTTCTATTTTTCTTTGTAATTTATTAAAAAATAACTTTACCAAAAACCCGACAATCAATAAGCCTAAACCTGACAATATCACATCGTAAGGTAAGGCAACAGACATTGCGACACAGCCAATTAAACCAAGTGTCGGGATTATTTTGCCATACAGTCTTTCCGCTTTGGACTGTCGTAAAGCAGCAATATTTGTTATGCTGTAATATAATAATATTGTAAATGTAGCAGCGCGCACAACAAACTCGAAACTGCCGAAAATAGTTATTAGCAATACTACAACTCCTGTAAATAATATTCCAATATGTGGAACTTTTGTTTTATTGGATAATGTACTGAAAAAAGCTGGTAAATCATTTCTGCGTCCCATAGCAAAAAGCATACGGCTGATGCCGAGAATTTGACTTAATAAAACTCCCAACATTGCTGTTGCAGCTCCTAAAGTAATTACTGTGCCGATTAATGGGCTATCAATCATTGTGGATGCAAATTGTAATGGCGATTTTGACCCTGCTAAATTTTCGGCTCCGACAAGTCCGGTTGCCACAACCGAAACGCCTGCATAAAGAATTATTGCAGAGATAATTGTAATTATTACAGCTCGTGGAATGGTCTTTCGAGGATCTTTAACTTCCTCTGCTAAAGTAGCAATTCGCGCATATCCGGTAAAAGCAAAAAATAAAATTGCCGCCGATTCTGCTATTCCACTGATACCAAATGGAGTAAAGGGTTCAAAGTTCTCTGTTTTAATATTAAAACTTCCGCTAATAATAAAGTACAATAATGATAAAATGGTAATTGTAACAATTATCAGATTTAATTTGCCGGCTTTTTGAATTCCCGCCAGATTTGCAATTGTTAAAACCACAACTGCCGAGATAGAATATATCATTGGAGAACCGAACGGTAATAGCTGATAAAAATAGCTCCCAAAACCAATTGCAACGATTCCGGCAGCAGAAAGCTTAGACGCTAAAAACATCCAACCGGCAGAAAAGCCGAAAACAGGATTTAATAAACGGTATCCATATTCGTATGTTCCTCCCGATTGTGGATAAAATGCTGCTAATTGAGCTGAGCTTAAGGCATTAAACGAAGCAATTATTCCGGCAATCATTAATCCTACTATAAATGCAGGTCCTGCGACTCCCGCAGCTACGCCCGTGACAACAAATATTCCTGCTCCAATTATTGCACCAAGACCAACTCCAACTGCGTCGGTAAGACCAAGTACTCTTGATAGTTTGTTTGAATTTATCATCATAGCTTTTATTGTTTAAAACCTAAACTTCTTTAAAAGACATTTGTTTATACAATGACAAATAAAATATTGCTAAACTCATATTACAACAAACCTGTTGAAATGCCGGATCTATGCACAAAAGCAAATGCTCAAAAATATTTGGGTCTTGACATGGACAAACTCAATACTGATAAAGACCAATGGTTGAAAAACGATCTTCCTCAATGGTTAGCAGATGCAAAGGAAAGAGAAAGCCAAATGCCGGAACCAAAAAGAATAAAGTAATATGCTTAAGTTTAAATCTGTTCTGATTTGGCAAATAATTCCAAATCAAAATATATCTTTGCATTGATGAATTATAGTAAGTGGAAAATTGGATTTTTAATCCCAGTCAGTCTGATTGCCATCGGACTATTATTGCAAATCACTATTGGCAATTTCCCTTTACATTTTTTTGATTTTCCTACCAACCTAATCGTAATTTCAGAAGTTTTCATCGTTGTTTTATTGATGTATTTCTTTTTGAGAAAATATCTGGCGATAAAGTTTTTATCCTCAGGTTATGCTGCTTTGAGTGCTCTCGTTTTACTTACTTTTTGCGTTGTAGGAATGGTTCTCATTCCTCAGAATCATAACGACAATGGTATTTTGTCAATGTTAGGACTAAACGATATTATCAACTCATGGTTTTATGCTTTGTCAATATTGTTTTTACTGATAAGTCTGGGATTAATTACGGTAAAACGACTATTTCCATTTAATATACGCAATTTTTTCTTCTTTCTCAACCATTTTGGGCTATGGATAGTTCTGGCTTTTGGAAACCTAGGACAAGCTGATAAAACAAATATCCAGATAACCATTCCGGAAGGTGAACTGATATGGTATGGATATGATAAAAACAATGAATATTTTGAACCCGATTTTGCAATTGAATTAACTGAGTTTATAATCGATTTTTATCCACCAAAGCTAGCTTTAACTAACAACAAAGGAGAAATTGTCAATCCTAAAATTTTTCAGCCGACCGACTTAGTTAAAAATGAAAGAATATCAGTTTTGGATACCGAGATTGTTGTAGTTGATATTCTTGAAAATGCAATTACAACAAAAGATACCGTGCTACGAGTTATGGGACTACCGGAGAAAACTTATGTCGCTATTTTAGAAATAAATGGAGAAGAATTTTTCATCCAAAACGGAACAAGTTTTCAACCTCCTGTTTTTGCGAATCTAAATAATCAGTACAACCTCACGATGTTAAACCCCGAGCCCAAATATTTTGGTTCGGATATCAGGTTATATACAAAGAGTGGAATATCAAATCAAAAACATCTTATCGAGGTAAATAAACCTTTAAAAATAGAATCATGGACAATTTATCAAACCTCATATTTTAAGTCACCCGAATACAAATCCTATATTTCAGTATTCACAGCCGTTTATGATCCATGGTTAAAAATAGTTTATACGGGTTTTATCATGATGTTTGTTGGAGCAATTTATTTAACTTTTAGCCGTAATATAAAATCAAAGAAACAAAAATGATTTGGAAAATTTTAAATGTCGTATTTATACTTTTTGCCACTTTGTGGGCAGCAGGCTCTATATCGCTATTTAAAAAGAACGAAACAAAAATCTCAAAATATCTGACTATTATTTTTCCCGGCATTGCCAATATTTTGCTTGCAGTTTTTATTGCATTTTTATGGACAAAACTCGAAAGACCTCCACTAAAAACTATGGCAGAAACCAGACTGTGGTATGCTATGTTTGTTTCATTGATTACATGGATTATTTATCTCAAAACTAAGTCAAAGCCATTATACTTATTAGGATTTATAATGTCGTCAGTGTTTTTACTGATAGATATTTTGAAACCAGAATATCAAACAAAAAATTTGATGCCCGCATTGCAAAGTCCATGGTTTATTCCTCATGTTGTTATTTACATGATATCATACGCAGTTTTAGCAGCAGCCTGTTTAACAGTTCTGATTGGAGTTTATAACACAAGAAAAAACAAAACCATTGATACCCAAAACATTATATTATCCATGAATTTGGTTTATCCCGGCTTTGGATTATTAAGTTTAGGTATGATTATGGGTGCAGTTTGGGCAAAAATAGCCTGGGGCGATTATTGGTCATGGGATCCAAAAGAAACATGGGCTCTTTTAACCTGGTTATTTTATCTTATTTGTATTCACTTACACCACGCATTCCCCAAAAAGCAGAAACTACTTATGATATTGCTTGCGTTTTCGTTTATCGTACTTATTATAACATGGCTCGGGATCAGATATTTCCCAAATGGATTAAGCAGTATTCATGTTTACGGATAAAACCAAATTGGTTAATACATTTTTTGCAACCATTTTTCAAAATAAACATCATAAATTTGATATTTACCATCTTCAAAATAAACCATTTCCTTTTCTACTAAGGATTTGACTGCACTAGTAACCGAACTGGGCTGTGTAAGATTATACTTTGATAAAAACTTACCTGAATTGATTTGAGAAACGCCTCCCTCCTTTGCAATAGCAATCATCACACTATATTGAAGACTACTTAGCAAATTGCGATAATTATAAAAAATGTATTCGCGTTCTTTTATTATTAATTCGGAGATAAAATCAAAATCTGACTTTTTAACATCTTCCCCTGACTTCTCGAATAGTCGATTAAAAAAATATTGAACATAAAAAGTGTGATTATGATAGTACTTTATAAAATCTTTAATTAACGTATTCTCAATATTTTTATTTGCCTTATTGAAATGTTTTTTTATAAACTTTGCATAAACATTTGTGTCAATTCTTTGTAATTCAAACATATCTGAGCTTTGATAAAAAGGTTTTCCGTAATCACTAAAGATTGAAACTAATATGTCTTTACTGCTACCTGAAAAGACAAAATTATCTTTATGTTGATGTTGAATATGTGTACGAAGCATTGCCTCTACATTTTTCTCTGGATAATGAACTATTTGCTGAAATTCGTCAATTGCAACAATATATTTTTCTTTTTGTGCTGCCAAATATTCAAAAATTCTTTTAACAGACAACTCTGCCTCTTGTTCGTCCTTAATACTAATTTCAACCGACGGTACACCCGACATGTCATCAAAAACCAATTTGCCACGTATAGCGGATATTAGACCTGAAATTTTCTCAAGAAAACCTCTGCGTTTTTTCTCGTCTTCGATAATAGCTTCGCTGAAAGTCTTTATAAAATCACTAAGATTTTCTGTTGGCAAAATATCAATATAAAGTACACGAGTGTTTTTTCGCTTCGACAACTTGTGTAATATATGCTTTAATAGAACTGTTTTTCCCAATCGTCTTATCGACAATAATGTAATATTTCTGCCATTCATAAATGCCGAAATTATCCTTTCTGTTTCACCCTTTCTATCACAAAAATATTCCGGAGAAATATAATCGAGGACAGGAAAAGGATTAAACTCATCAGTATTAATAAAGCTTGTCATAATTATACTTTTTTAGTTACACTTTTTTCGTTACACTTTTTTCGTTACACTTTTTTCGTTACAAATATACAACAATTTTAATGACTTGTCAATTGTTTTTCAAAATTATCAGTATAAAATGATAAAAGATTTAAAAGTTGTTCTTATTAATCAAGAGAACTAGAGCGTAATTCATCAACAAGCATAAGTATTGCAGCATTTGAAGCACCAATTATATTAAACTCTCGTTGTTTAAACAGCAATAGTTTACGACTGACGACCTTTATGGGTGTCGCCAAAGCAATCCAAGCAGTACCTACCGGTTTTTCAGGTGTACCACCATCGGGTCCTGCAATTCCACTTGTAGCCAAAGCATAATCAGTTTTAAGCAATCGTCGTACACCACTAGCCATTTGCTCAACAACCTGTGAGCTAACAGCACCATATTTTTCAACTAAAACTGAATCAACTCCAAGTACATCTATTTTAACATCATTATCATAAGCAACGACACTACCTTTAAAAATGGATGAACTTCCGGGACGCGAAGTAATAATTGAGGCAATTTTCCCACCAGTACAACTTTCGGCAGTTGACAAGGTTTTATTTAGTTTAGCAAGCAGTTCTGCAACTAATTGATCTGGATTAAGATTTTGATCATTGATAAAATTATTGGGAATAATACTTTTTAGTTCTACAACTTTATGCTCAAGAGTTTTTAACAAATCATCAGATGCATCATACAAACTCAGCCTTAATCGAATATACCCAGGAGACGGTAGATAGGCAAGTTTAATGTCTTCGGGCAAACTATTTTCCCAATTGGAAAGTTTCTCAGCTAATATTGCTTCGGGCAGTCCTGTTGTTAATATTGTTTTATGAAATATCTTTTGTGGAACTGAACTATTCTTTATTTGAGGAATAAAGTGATTTGTCATAAGGTGCTGCATCTCAAACGGAACACCTGGCATTGAAAACAAAAGTTTTTTATCAAACCTAAACATCATTCCGGGTGCGGTACCAAGTATATTAACAAAAACCTCTGCTTTATGAGGAACCATCGCCTGATTGTGATTATTTTCATTAATATCAATCCCTCTCCTTCCAAGCAGCTCCTTTACATTTGCCAGGGCATCCTGATTAAGAACAAGATCACAATTTAACATTTCGCACAATACTTTCTTTGTGATATCGTCATTTGTAGGACCTAGTCCGCCAGTCATAAAAATATAATCAGTACTCTTTAAGAGCTCCTGAATTGCACAAATTATTTGATCCTTATCATCTCCAACAGATCTTATCTCTGCTACACTAATCCCGACTTCGTTTAACTTTTGGGCCATCCATGCCGAATTTGTATCGACAATCTGTCCTATCAGAATCTCGTCTCCTATTGTAATTATTGATGCGTGCATAATATAAAAATATAGAGCAAAATTACAAAACTTTAACAAAAAGCTGTACTTTTACATCACAAAATCATTCTATGCTAAAAACACATAAAATATCCTCACCAAAGCTTGTAATAAGCACCGAAATAGCCAAACAAAACATCGACAAAATGATGTCTAAGTTGCCTGAAACATGTACATTTAGACCTCATTTCAAAACACACATCAATAAGATTACAGCGAAACTTTTTAAAGAATTTGGCATTAAGAAAATCACAGTTTCTTCAGTCGAAATGGCATTATATTTCAGGCAATTAGGCTTTCGTGAAATTACAATTGCATTCCCTGTAAACCCAAGAGAGCAGCGAAGTTTGAATAAGCTTGGCTCAAACACTACTTTAGCACTTTGTTTCTCAAACCTAAAATCAGCCCAAATATTTTCAAAATTTAAAGGTGTTAAAGCAAATGCCTGGATAGAAATTGACACAGGCTACAACCGTTCTGGTATATTATGGAACGACTTAAAACAAATTGAAGAATGTATCCAAACTATAACAAAATCTGAAAACCTTAGTTTTACAGGATTTTTAACCCACAATGGAGAAACATATTCTTTGAATAAAGAATCGGACATATTGGATTCCAGTCAAAAATCTATTGATAAAATGAAGCAACTTAAACTGCATTTTAAATCATTCAACCCTTTAATCTCGATAGGTGACACTCCAGGATGCAGTTTGTTAAAAGATTTTACCGATATTGATGAAATCAGACCCGGAAATTTTGTCTATTACGACTTGATAATGCTTGAAAAACAAGTTTGCACAATAGAGCAAATTGCCGCCACGGTTTTGTGTCCAATTGTTGATATACATACCGAACGTAACGAGATTGTAATTCATGGCGGTGCTGTGCATTTTAGCAAAGAATTTATAATAATTAACAACCAAAATATTTATGGCAGACTTATTAAACATCATGGCAACGAAGTTTCAGAAATCAAAGAAGATATAATATCACTCTCTCAAGAACATGGAATTATAAAAATAAAAAACTCTGAGATTAGCAATTACAATATTGGCGATTTAGTCGAAATAATTCCGGTTCACTCATGCTTAACGGCTAATTTGATGAAAAACAAAACACTACACTATTAAACTTGGAGCTGATTAATTTTAACAACATCGCTAAAAAAAGAATGCATGGCAATTTCTTATTTTACCGAAGGTGACTGAGGGATTTCGATTTTTTATCGAAATTATCTCGAAGGCACCTTTCCCACAACCCTCTGCATCAAAATTCCACCAATTATTAGTATCAACCCCACAATAGTTGCAGTTTTTATTTCTTCTCCTATTGTTAGATTAACGATAAAAAGCGAAATAAATGGAGCGAAATAAATCAAATTGCTAACCTTTGCAGTTGTTTTTGACAAGGAAAGTGCTTTCATCCACAAAAAGAATGTTACTCCCATTTCAAAAACACCAACATAAGACACTCCGATTACACCATATAAACTCAGAGATTTTATTGTATCAGTAATAATTCCGTAAATAAGAATATAAACAAAGCCAAAAACAAAATTCATAAAAAGTTTAATCGATTCTTTTCTATTATCACAAACATTAACAAGCCAAAACAATGCCCAAACCACGGTGCTACCTGCGGCTAATGCTACGCCATAAGCATTTGTAAACTTAAACTCAAAAATCCTGCCTCCGGTGGCAATAACAAAGCTTCCAAGAAAAGAAATCAGGATTGCCACAAAACTCAAGAAACTTATTTTTTGCTTTAATACAGGTATTGACAACAAAACCAATACTACAGGCCATAAATAATTTAATGTTAAAGCTTCTTGTGCCAGTAAAACATCATAAGCCTGAAATAGAATAAAATAATAAAAAAATGGATTTAGAAATCCTAAAACAGCTGAGCTCAAAATCTCTTTAAAAGATTGCGACTTAACAAAAGTCCATTCTTTTCGCAGAGTGACAAAAACTGTAAAAACAGTTAGGGAAACCAAAACCGACCAAAACAAAAGATTAATAAAATCTACCTCATTTAATGCAAGTTTAAAAGCCGATCCTACCGTTGACCAACATAGAACTGCAAAAATTGCAAAAAGATATGCTTTGTTCTGTTGTTTCACTTTTTAAATATTTGTCTGTATTCTGCTTCAGTATTTATATTTATCAAAATCCTTTCATCGGCCACTTCTACACTTTTTTTACTAAAGTTCCTGAGATATTCCTTTAAATTCAGGGTTTTTGCATTCTCATTTAATATAGACAAAATCAGATTCGATGATAACAAACATGGGTGCCCTCCTTTTCCCTGACAAGCTGGAGAAGCGTAATCTGCCTCGTCAATCATCATTGTGAGTTTTCGGATTAGTTCTTTTGAAACAAAGGGATTATCTATATTTGTAAAACAAACAGGCAATTCCGGATTACATAATTCTAAACCTTTCTGCAAAGAATAAAATCTTCCTAAGTCAGGATTATCATTTAATGCTATTTCAAAATTTTCAGGTAAATCATGTATTGTTTCAACAAACTGCTGCTGACCCGATTCATTTAATACGAGAACTATCTTCTGAGCTCCGGCATTTTCAAATTCATCAACTAGTTTCTCAGCAAATGTTCTCTTACCATCGAACATCAAACTCCATTTGGGCACTCCCATCCTACCGGAATAGCCTGCAGAAAGTATAATTGCTGAGAACTGTTTAACCATAAATTCGATTTTTGCGAAGATATGATTTTTTATATTAAAACTTATATGTAAATTTGGAAGAATTATTACATAAATAACATCAATGATACACAAACTAAGAACAACACTGGGAATATTAAGCCTTTTACTAGTATTTAGCAATATTATCATTTCACAAACAGTACCCCTTATACCATATAGAATAGGTAAAAAATGGGGATACTCTGATATAAATAAAAATATTATCATCCCCTGTAAATACAATCAGACCCTTATGTTTAGGGGCAACTATGCTAAAGTGCAAAAAGGCAAGAAATGGGGACTCATTAACAAAAATGGTGAAGAAGTAATATCATGTAAATACAAAACAATTAAAAAATTATCTTCCGACCTATATTTGACTTACAATAAAAATACTCAATCTATTTTTAATGTTAAGGATTCTATTTTAATCATAGATAATATTTCAAGGATAAAGATAAATCATTGCGGAAATATCAATTATTGTTGTAATGACTCTTTCGGCATTATTGACACCCTTGGCAACACAATTTCTGAAGCAATTTTTAAGAAGATCGGGTTTTTCCAAGATGGGTACACCATAGCAACTACATTCAGCGGAGAAAATTATCTACTAAACTGTAGTGGACACAAGAGACTTATACCATCAAATTACACGAATCCAGGTGAAGTAAGAAATGGGCGGATTGTTTATTGTTTGAATCATTTTCATTTCGGTGTTATTGACACTTTAGGTAACGAAATAATTCCTCCAACTTACACTTATATTTATCCGTTTCGAGCTGAAATTTCAGTTTTGAAGTCGACTAATCTGAAATATGGATTAGTTAACAACACAGGGGAAATTTTAACGCCTATTGAATATGATGGATTTAAAAATGATTATTCTTTCGATTACATTTTTCTCAAAAAAGACAGCTTATTTGGATTTATAGATGCAACAGGAAAAACCTTAATTCCATTTAAATATAAGGATATTATTGATTATAATGACGGTAGAGCCATTGTCTCCGATGGAAACAAATTAGGGGTTGTAGATACTTTAGGTCAAATAATTTTAGCATTTGAATATGACCGTATTTATGAAATGAATAACAAATATAGGATTATAAAAAATAATAAAAGTAGAATTGCTAATTTATCTGGGATAATTATCATACCATGTGAATATGAATTAATAGGTAAATACGCAGATGGAATTGCATATGCTAGAAAAGAAGGAAAATGTGGCTATATTGACAGCATTGGAAACCATATTGTTCCATTTGAATTTGAAAATATCACGGCCCCTTTCAACAACACATTTTGGACAAGATTGGATAACAATTGGATTTTAGTTGATTTTGATTTTAATCAAATATCAGAAAACTCTTATGATGATATTTTTGCGTACAAACTTAACTATACAGGTTATCCAAGAATTGTCGAAGGATTGGAAGACGATGGTCTTACAATGACAGAAGTACAAAAGAAAGTCTTTTTTGCCAGAAAAGTAAACCATTGCTCAAGAAAGAAATCGTTTTTTATAAGAAAAATCGTTTCAACGAAATACTTTCTAAACGGATATGTTAGCAGATTAGGCGTTGAATATTTTGAAGATTAAATTATAAAGATAAGAGCAAATCTGTAAAAATATTTTACAACAATAATTAGATTGCAACAGTCGATAAATAATAACTTTAAGCAAAAATTCAGTATTTTTTTACTAATTTTGTTCTTTCAATCAATTTTAAGCAATATGACAGACAGATTTGAACCAATTGAGTTAAAACAATTATTGCAAATAATATTTAGTGAATTAGATAAAAACCAATCAATATTTGGTATTCCAGACGAGTTATTTTTTACTCCTAAAGCTAAAAACCCTTTTAAAACCGAAATATTTAATCAAGTAATTGCCTCACCTATTGGAGTTGCAGCAGGACCGCATTCTCAGATGGCTCAAAACATAGTTGGAGCATGGTTAATGGGCGCAAGATATATCGAGCTTAAAACTGTTCAGACACTTGATGAACTCGAAGTAGCTAAGCCATGCATCGATATGCAAGACGAAGGATATAATTGTGAATGGTCTCAAGAACTAAAAATAGAGCAGAGCTTTAACGAATATCTTAACGCATGGATAGCGATTCATATTTTGCATCACAAATTTGGTTTTAAAGGAGATATAAGCACAATATTCAATATGAGTGTTGGGTACAATCTCGAAGGAATCATGCAGGAAAATGTTCAATGGTTCTTTAGTAAAATGAATAACTGCAAATCGGAACTACAAACAAAAATATGTGAAATAAAGGACATTTATCCTGAGATTGAGAAAATAAAAATACCGGTACAAATTTCAGACAATATCACATTATCAACTATGCATGGTTGTCCGGCTGATGAAATAGAAAGTATTGCCAGCTATTTATTACAAAATAAAAAACTACACACATTTGTAAAATTGAACCCAACACTATTAGGACCTCAGATGCTAAGGAAAATTTTGAACGAGAGGCTAAATTTCAACACAAATGTACCCGACGTTGCATTTGAACACGATCTAAAATACTCTGATGCTTTGAATATCATCAAATCTCTGAAATCTGTTGCAATTAAAGAGAATTTGCAATTTGGATTAAAACTCACAAACACTCTTGAATCAATTAACAATAAAGATGTTTTTGGCTCTGATATTGATATGATGTACATGTCTGGAAGAGCTTTACATCCACTTTCGATAAATCTTGCCAATATCCTAAATAATGACCTTAATGGTGATATCCCATTTTCATTTTCAGCAGGCGCAGATGCGTTTAACGTGTCAAATATTTTGTCGTGTGGATTTAAAACTGTTACGGTAAGTTCTGATTTGCTAAAACCCGGTGGTTACATGAGATTAAATCAGTATTTTGAGGAAACTGAAAAGCAATTTGAACTATATTCTGCAAGCTCAATAAATGAATTTGTTTTAAATCACGCAGTTGAAACAGACATAAATTCAGCCATTTCGCAAAATCTTGAAGAATATGCTTCAGAAGTTTTGCACACCGATAAATACAAGAGAAATTATATAGTTTCTCCAAATATAAAAACAAATCGTGATCTCGGATATTTTGACTGTATTTCAGCGCCGTGTAAAGACACCTGTGCAACAAATCAGGACATTCCGAACTACATGTATTATACCGCTAAGGGGGATTTTGCAAATGCATACAGAACCATTCTTGAAACCAATCCTTTTCCTGCAATTACAGGTATGATTTGTGATCACCTTTGTCAAAATAAGTGTACTAGAATCAATTATGACAGCTCCTTACTGATTCGTGAAGTAAAACGCTTTATTTCTGAACAAGTAGAAATAAAAAAAGAAATATATGCAAATAAAAATGTACTTAAAGTAGCAATTATTGGTGCCGGGCCAAGTGGATTATCTTGTGCCTATTACTTGGCATTAGCTGGATTTAATGTTGATGTATTCGAAGCACAATCAAAAGCCGGAGGTATGGTTCAGTATGCTGTTCCCGGTTTTCGTTTAACCGACGAAGCAATCGATAAAGACTTTAAACGAGTTACAGATTTAGGAGTTGAAATAAAATATAATTCAAAAATTGATCACTATAAATTTGAAACACTTAAAAAAGATTATAATTACATTTATCTTGCTCCCGGGGCTCAACTTGCTGCTGATTTTAGGTTAGAAGGCAACTCTGCAAGCGGAGTGCTCGACTCCCTCGACTTTCTTTTTAAAGCGAAAGCAAATCAGGATACCGGAATTGGCAGAAATGTTGTAATAATCGGTGGCGGAAACACTGCAATGGACGCTGCTAGAACGGCATACAGACTAGTTGGTAAAAATGGAAAAGTTACTATAGTATATCGACGTACAATAAATGAAATGCCGGCCGATCAAGGCGAAATTAAAGCAGTTTTAGAAGAAGGAATGGATATAATTGAACTTGTATCCCCCGAAAAAGTAATAATTGAAAACGATAAAGTAAAGGCTATACTTTGCAGTAGAATGAAACTTGAAGGCAAAGATTCATCTGGAAGGCCAAAACCCGTAAAAATTGAAGGTTCTGAGTACGAAATCCCATGCGATACAATTATTCCTGCCTTAGGTCAAAAGATTGATATTGATTTTATGGATAATAAACTATTAAATTCAGACTACTGCGGATATCAAACTCAAATTGAAAATATCTTTATTGGTGGAGATGCAAAGAGAAATGCAGCAACGGCAATTATTGCAATCTCAGATGGGCGCAGAACTGCCGAAGAAATTATCAAAAAAGCTAAACTAAATCTTGAGATCCCACATTTTACTAATGAAAAACAAATCTCGAAAAGAGAATTACTAATAAAAAAATCAAAAAGAGTTTCTGCTCCCAATATTCAAGAAACTGACACAAATGACAGACAAAACTTTAAACTTGTCAGCAAAACATTGGATAAAGTAACAATACTTCGAGAAGCTTCGCGCTGTTTGTATTGCGATGAACTTTGCAATATTTGCACTACAGTTTGTCCTAACTTTGCAAATTACTCTTATGATATTGATCCAGTAAAATACAATCTCAAGAAAATCGTATTTAACCTTAGTGGCTCATACAAACTTGTAGAAGATCAATTATTTGAAATAAAACAAAAGCATCAAATCCTAAATATTGCAAATTTCTGCAACGAGTGTGGCAACTGCAACACTTTCTGCCCAACCAATTCTGCACCATACAAGGAAAAACCAAAAGTACATCTCACAAAAGATTCGTTTGACAATTCCCCTATAGGTTTTTGGTTGAATAAAGACCAACAAACCATTTATTATAAAAAAAATGAAACAAATGTCGCTTTAACTAAAGTAAATAACATGTTTGTTTTTGAAGTTGAAGGAACTATCGTTAGTCTTGATAAAGATTATAATGTATTAGATGTTACCGGAGATTTGACAAAGGATGAACTTCGCCTGAATTTAGTTGTAGAGATGAGTATTATTTCGAATGTTCTGGAAAAACTTTTGTAACAATTATTTATAAATAGGGGCTACTGAACCAAAACAATTTTCATTTGATATTTTGTATCAAAATCACATTGTTAAAAATTTTCTTTCTGCTATATAATAAATATGTTATTTTTACGCTTTAATAATTTTGACTGAGTTAAAAACAACTATTATGACACAAAAACTTTTTAAACGTCTTGACATTGGTTTTGGATGGCTTGCATTTTTGATTGCAGCTGTTGTTTACATGCTTACATTGGAGCCAACCGTAAGTTTCTGGGACTGTGGTGAGTTTATTTCATCATCCTACAAATTACAAGTGGGGCATCCTCCCGGAGCACCATTTTTTATGGTAATTGCAAGATTTTTTGCGATGTTTGCTTCCGGACCCGAGCAAGTTGCGTTAATGGTTAATGCATTCTCCGGAATTGTTTCGGCATTTACAATACTGTTTTTATATTGGTCGATTGCATATTTTGCAAAAAGAATGATTGCTCCTGACAAAAATTACACAACAGGAAATGTTATTGCAATTATTGGAGCTAGCCTTGTTGGTGCTTTAGCTTATACTTTTTCTGACACATTTTGGTTTTCGGCTGTTGAGGGTGAAGTTTATGCCTTTTCGTCGTTCTTTACTGCCATTGTTTTTTGGGCAATATTAAAATGGAGCGACAGTAATAACGAAATTCAAGCATCACGATGGATTCTACTAATATCATTGTTAGTAGGTATGTCAATTGGGGTTCACCTTCTTAACTTACTTACAATTCCTGCGATAGCTTTTGTTTTCTATTACAAAAAATTCAAACCAAATGTTAAAGGATTTATCATTACAACTGCAATTTCTTTGTTTATTGTTGCCATGATAATGTGGGGAATTATACCAGGTGTTGCTATTGTTGCCTCAAAACTAGAGCTTTTCTTAGTTAACACATTAGGCTTACCTTTCAATTCGGGGCTTTTTGTTTGGAGCATTTTTACTTTCGGTTTTCTTGGTTTATCAATATATTTTACACAATACTCGGAGAATAAGATTTTAAATTATGTTTTCCCATCTATTAGTATATTATTAATAGGTGCTCCTTTTATGTCGAGTAATATCTTGTTAAACCTACTAATCGTTGGGGCAATGATAGCTGCTGTAGTTCTGACTGCACAAAGACGACGTCATGTTCTAAATCTTGTTATGCTTGCATTTACGATGTTAATGATTGGTTACTCAAGTTATGCAATAATAGTTATTCGTTCAAATGCCAATCCTCCAATGGATCAAAACAATCCTGATGATGTTTTTGCACTTTTATATTATCTAAATCGTGAACAATACGGCGACAGACCATTAATGTATGGTCAGTATTTTGATGCTAAGCCGGAAAAATACGAAGATGGATCACCAGTACGTGTAAAGCGTGATGGAAAATACGAAATTGTGGACTATAAACCCGAAACAGTTTATAAATCTGAGGACTGTACAGTTTTTCCTAGGATGTATAGTCCGGATCCGTCACACATAGATGTATATAAAGATTACGGAGGTTTTAAAAAGACTCAAACCGAACCAAAATTTTCGAACAATATTAAATTCTTTATAAATTATCAGCTTAATTGGATGTACTGGAGATATTTTATGTGGAATTTTGCCGGACGACAAAACGATATTCAAGGAAATGGAAATGTAATTCATGGAAACTGGCAGTCGGGTATAGCTGCAATTGACAATCCTCGTTTGGGAGATCAGTCAAAACTCCCTGATTATTTAAAAAACAATAAGGCAAATAACAGATATTTCATGTTACCTCTTCTGCTCGGACTAATTGGTTTAGGATATCAGTTATTTAAGCATCAAAAAGATTGGTGGATAGTTACACTTTTATTTTTATTAACTGGTTTAGCCATTGTAGTGTATCTAAACCAAACACCAAATCAACCACGTGAAAGAGACTATGCCTATGCAGGATCGTTTTACGCTTTTGCTATGTGGATTGGCTTAAGCGTAATTGCAATATTTGATTTGCTTAAACGTTTTTCACCCGGAATAGTAGCCGGAAGTATTGCAACACTTATTTGCGCACCAATTCCTTATATTATGGCAAGCGAAAACTGGGACGATCACAACAGAAGTAACAGATATATAGCTCGCGATTTTGCACATAATTATCTTGCTACTTGTGCTCCAAACGCAATTCTATTTACTTACGGAGATAACGACACTTTCCCAATTTGGTATGCCCAGGAGGTTGAAGGTTTTAGAACAGATGTTAAAGTCTGCTGTCTGCCATACTTTGCCTCCGATTGGTATGTCGATCAAATGAAAATGGAAACCTACGAATCGCAGCCTCTCCCAATCACTTTTGAACGTAGCAAATACGAACCATCTGTAAGAGATATTTTGTACTATGTACCAATGGAACGTGGCGAAGAAAAAGGCTATATCTCAATAGACAGTTTGATGAATTATATTGCTAACGACAACCTTAGCTCTTTTATGTATGACGGCGATTTAACATATTCATATCACAGAAATAAAATATACATGAGAGCTGATTCGGCAACTGTAATTAACAACGGTACTGTTAAACCTCAGGATGCAGATAAAATTGAGGAAATTATCAAATTTGACTTAAACAGATCGTATCTGGTTAAAAACGAAATGATGACTCTTGATATGTTAAGAACAAATAATTGGGAACGTCCAGTTTACTTCACATCGATAGGTAGCGCCAATACTCTTGGGTTAAACGACTATTTCCAAAACGAAGGTTTTGCCTACAGACTTGTACCAATTAAATCAGATGCTCGTGGACGTATTGATACAGAAATAATGTATGAAAACCTTATGAAAAACTATGGATGGGGAAATATGAATGACCCTGACATTATCATTGATCATACTATTAACAGAACAACCAGAATTGTTAAAATACGTGATAATTTTAGAGATTTAGCTATTCTTCTTGTTGCAGAGGGAGACACTGCAAGAGCGAAAGAAGTAATTGCTCGATGCGATGAGATTATGCCAACATCCATATTTATTCCAGGGGTTTTTGATGTTGATTATGCAAACGCATATTATGCAATTGGAGAACCTGAAAAAGGTGATAATTTCTTGCGTGAAATAGTTAAGGTATCTACTCAGGAATTAGAGTTTTTCTTTAGCTTAGATAGAGATAAACGTATTACTTGCGACATGGAAATTCAGTTTGCAATGGAAACATACAGACGAGTTTTAAGAAATGCCATGGTCAATAACCGCGAAGAAGTATTTAATGAGCTAGAGTCTAAGTTTAACGAATATATGATGCTATATGAAGGTCAATAAGCTAATAATAATTCTGTCTATTATTATTATTGGATTCGCTTCTTGTAAATCGGTAAAACCTACAACATGCGAAAACGCTGTTCCTGCAAAGCTTAAAAACATGCACGGAATGGATGGTTGTGGCTGGGGAATTGAGTTGAAAAATGGACAAACTCTTGAACCGGTGAACCTCAACGCTTTTGAGATAGAAAAAAAGGACAAGAAGAAAATTTGGATAACTTACGAAAGTGCAGACGAATACCATAGCATCTGTATGAGTGGTCCTATGATAAAGATAAAATGTTTAAGTGAACGATAAAACAGAAAAACTATCAGTCGTAAAGCTGGTAGTTTTTTTTTAGTATTATAAATGGAAACAATAAAAAGTATATATCGTATTGGTTATGGTCCATCGAGCAGCCATACAATGGGACCTAAAAAAGCTGCAGAGATTTTTTTGTCTTCTAATAAAAATGCTGACAGATACATTGCTACACTATTCGGTTCGCTTGCAGCAACTGGCAAGGGGCACCTTACAGATGTAGCTATCGAAAGTGTATTTGCTGATAGAAATATTGAAATTGTGTGGCGTAAAGACATTGTCCCCGAAAAACACACAAATGCTTTAAAATTAGAAGCAATAAAGAACTCTAAAACTATTGCAGAGGAAACCTTCTACAGCATTGGCGGTGGTAAGATAATAAGCGATAGCATTCCGCCCGAAGAAAGTGAAAAGACATATCCTTTCGACAATCTTAACGAGATTTTAAAATACTGCAACAAAAATGGGATGCAACTTTGGCAAGTTGTATTTGAGTTCGAAAACGATGATATAAAAACCCATCTGAAAGAAGTTTGGCAAGTAATGCAAGAGTCTATTCAAAATGGATTGACAAACGAGGGTACATTACCCGGAGCAATTAAATTACCACGCAAAGCGCTTGCAACATTTTCGAGAGCTAATAGTTTAAAGTCATCATTACGACGATTAGCAACACTATTTTCATACGCATTAGCGGTTTCCGAAGAAAATGCAGGAGGTGGAAAAATTGTTACTGCACCAACCTGCGGATCGTGCGGAGTATTACCAGCGGTTTTATACTATTTAAAAACACTCCATAATTACAAAGACAGTCAAATCATCAAAGCTCTGGCGACAGCTGGTCTTCTTGGCACAGTTGTTCGCAAAAACGCCTCAATTTCAGGAGCAGAAGTTGGCTGTCAGGGCGAAATTGGGACTGCCTGCGCTATGGCTTCGGGTGCAGCAACGCAACTGTTTGGAGGTACAATTTTTCAAGTCGAATATGCAGCCGAAATGGGCTTAGAGCATCATTTGGGTTTAACCTGCGATCCTGTTTGCGGACTCGTTCAGATTCCATGTATCGAAAGAAATGTTTTTGCCGCATCGCGTGCACTAACTCACAATACATACGCTATACTTAGCGATGGAAGACACAGAATTAGCTTCGATCAAGTGGTTGAAACTATGAAATTAACCGGAAAAGACATTCCTAGTTTATATCGCGAGACATCAGAAGGTGGCTTGGCATTGCTAAACGGTCTTGGAATTGATTAAAATCGCATAAGTTTATTTCTAAAATCGTAAAAAAAGACTAAATCAACATCCAAATTTCTTTTTTACGCTTTTTATTCGGCAAGTTTTACTAATTTTGAAATCTAAAACGCAAAAACTAAATTTAAAATGAATTCTAACAGTCTGTTTGCAATATCCCCGGTTGACGGAAGATACTCGAAAAGAACCGAAATCCTTAGAGAATACTTTTCGGAATATGCACTAATAAAATACCGCGTACGAGTTGAAATAGAATATTTTATTGCTTTATGCGAACTACCATTAAATGAACTTAAATCGTTTGACAAGAAGAACTTTCAGAATTTAAGAAATATCTATATCAATTTTTCCGAGCAAGATGCACAAAGCATAAAAGATATTGAAAAAACGACCAATCATGATGTCAAGGCTGTAGAATATTTTATCAAATCAAAATTTGACGAATTAAACCTCGCTGATTACAAAGAGTTTATACATTTTGGACTAACTTCACAAGATATTAACAATACGGCAGTTCCATTAAGCATCAAAGATTGTATGAATGATGTTTATTCTCCTGCAATTATTGGAATTATTGAAACCTTAGACCAACTTTCTATCGAATGGAAAGACGTTGCTCTGCTTGCTCGCACACACGGACAACCTGCCTCTCCTACTCGTCTGGGAAAAGAAATTGCAGTTTTTTCGACAAGAATTAAAGAACAACTTGCTCAATTAGACCAAATTCCTTTTAGTTCAAAGTTTGGCGGAGCAACAGGTAACTTCAATGCGCACAAAGTCAGCTATCCCAACATTGATTGGAATGAATTTGGTTACAACTTTGTAAACAACTATTTAGGATTACACCGCAGTTTTCCAACTACTCAAATAGAGCATTACGACAATTTAGCCTCTTTATTGAATTGCCTTAATCGAATTAATACAATTCTAATTGATTTTGCCAGAGACATTTGGACGTATGTATCAATGGACTACTTTAAGCAAAAAATCAAGAAAGGTGAGGTTGGTTCAAGTGCTATGCCACATAAGGTTAATCCTATCGATTTCGAAAATGCCGAAGGAAATCTTGGGGTAGCAAATGCAATATCGTCGCATTTAGCCGAAAAACTTCCGATAAGTCGTTTACAAAGAGACCTTACCGACTCAACTGTTTTGAGAAACATCGGAATGCCTTTTGCTCATATTTTAATATCTTTTGATTCACTAAATAAAGGAATGAGCAAATTACTCCTCAATAAAGAAAAAATTGATCAAGATCTAGAGAAAAACTGGATTGTCGTTGCTGAGGCCATTCAAACTATATTACGTCGCGAGAATTATCCTCAACCATACGAAGCACTTAAAGAGCTTACAAGGACAAACACTGGTATTACAAAAGAAACAATACACAATTTTATAAACGGATTAGACGTTAGTGAGGATGTAAAAGCAGAATTATTGCAAATATCGCCTTTTAATTATACAGGAATTTAATGAAAGATTTTTACAAAATAGTTAAATTCATTTTCCCTTACAAAGGATATGCAGGATTAAACATTATGTTCAACATTCTGTCAACAATTTTCAGCCTTTTTTCCTTTGCTCTTGCAATACCTTTCTTGGGAATCCTATTTAAGTCGCAGCCACTGGTTACAGATAAAACACCACTTGTCATTACTAACATGGAAAGCTTAGAGCACAACTTTAATTATTGGATAAGCTCAATCATTATTGATCGTGGAGAACTGGATGCACTTATTGCTATAGGGATAATCGTTGTAATTGCGACATTTTTTAAAACTTTGACCATGTATCTGGCAAATCACTTTATGGTACCGATACGTAATGGTGTTGTTAAAGATATTAGAAATTTATTATTTGACAAAGTTGTAATTTTACCTATATCATATTTTTCTGAAGATAAAAAAGGAAATATTATTGCCCGCATGACAAACGATGTTCAGGAAATTGAATGGGGAATAATGAGTTCGCTCGAAATGCTTTTCCGAGATCCGATAAAAATTGCATTATATTTAGGAACGATGATAGTCTTGAGCTGGCAAATGACAATTTTTGTTTTTATTCTGCTCCCAATTGTCGGACTAATTATTGGTTGGGTTGGACGTTCATTACGAAAAACCTCAATGGCCGGACAAACACAAATGGGGAATCTTATGGCTCAAATTGACGAGATGTTGTCAGGTTTGAGGATTGTGAAAGCTTTTAATGCCGAAAGTCACATTTCTGACAGATTTCGAGAGACAAATAACAACTACACCGGCTTAATGAATAAAATCAACCGCAAACGTTTTCTTGCAAGCCCATTAAGCGAGTTTTTGGCAACGGCTGCAATTGTTGTAATAATGTGGTATGGTGGGACAATGGTATTAGGTGGAGACACTTCTCTTTCGTCACAAGCACTTATTGGATACCTTATTATTTTTAGTCAGATAATTGCACCTGCAAAAACACTATCTTCGTCGTGGTACAATATTAAAAAAGCCATGGCATCGGTAGATAGAGTTAACGATATCTTAAATGCTAAAAACAACATCACTGAAAAACAAGGAGCCGATGAAATTTGCTGTTTTAACAATAATATTCATTACAAAAATATCGACTTTGCTTACTCTGACATTCCTGTATTGAAAAAGATTGATTTGCTTATTGAAAAAGGTCAAACAATTGCGCTAGTTGGCCAAAGTGGATCAGGAAAATCGACAATGGTAGATTTGCTTCCGAGGTTTTATGATGTTGCTCAAGGTGAAATACTTTTAGATGGCAAAAACATTAAAGACTATAATCTTAAAAGTCTAAGAAACTTGTTGGGATATGTAAATCAAAATCCGATTTTGTTTAATGACACTATTTATAACAACATCGCTTTTGGAATGAAAAATGTGAGCAAGGAACAAGTAATTGAAGCAGCTAAAGTAGCAAATGCTCACGATTTTATCATGGAAACCGAAAACGGATATGACACTAATATAGGTGATAGTGGCAGCAAATTATCCGGTGGACAAAGACAACGACTTAGTATTGCAAGAGCAGTATTGAAAAACCCACCGGTTTTAATTCTTGATGAAGCGACCTCTGCGCTCGATACCGAATCTGAAAAACTTGTTCAAGAGGCGCTTGAAAATCTCATGAAAAACAGGACATCAATTGTAATTGCTCACAGATTATCCACCATAAAAAAGGCTGATATGATATGTGTTATGCATGAAGGTCAAATTGTTGAAACTGGAAAGCACGATGAACTAATTATGAATAAAGGGATATACTATAAATTACATAATTTACAAAATGGATAATTAGTAATAGAAACAGCTATTGAGACTAAAAATTATTATTTCTATTTACATTGAGTTATAAAAAACATGAAAAAAGTAATCCACATAGCACTAATCCTGGCAGTTGCAGCACTAGCAATACAATGTAAAAGCGACGACAAAAAAAAGGACAAAAAACACAACAACAATCAAGTTGAGTTAAAACAAAACAATTACAGTATTGAAAATCCTCCTGTTTTTAGGAACGATGGTGAATTGGTGTTTATTGATTCACAAACCGACTCTGAGTTATTTCACATCGAAATAGAAGTAGCCAGTACAGACTTCGAAAAAGCGCTTGGCTTAATGTATCGTGCCGAAATGAGAGATGATCAGGGAATGCTCTTTTTGTTTCCACGAGAGCAACAACAATCATTCTACATGCGAAACACACTACTACCACTAGATATTATTTATGTCAATTCAAAAATGGTTATTGTGGATATTTATGAAAACACTACACCTTTGGATGAAACTTCACTTCCATCAGCTGCACCAGCACAATATGTTGTAGAAATCAAAGGAGGATTATGCAATAAATATAAAATTGAAATTGGCGATAAGATAGTGTTTTAAGTATTTGAAGTTTTCGCAGCCTCCAAAGTATTTAGCAATAAAGCCAATCGAGTCATTGGACCAACTCCACCGGGAACAGGAGTGATAAACGAACATTTTTCAGCAACATTTTCGAAATCGACATCACCTGCAAGTTTAAATCCACTTTTTGTTTTATCGGATTTTACTCGTGTTGTACCAACATCGATAACAACAGCGCCATCTTTAACCATATCAGCAGTAACAAGACCGGGTTTACCCATTGCTGATATAAGAATATCGGCAGAAGCACAAATCTCTTTAATGTTTTTTGTCTGACTATGAACAACAGTAACAGTTGAATTCATTTCCTTTTGTGACATCAATACACTCATTGGACGACCAACGATATTGCTACGACCTAATACTACGCAATGTTTTCCTGAAGTCTCAATATTATAGCGTTTTAACAAAATAGTTATTCCCAATGGCGTAGCCGAAACGAAAGAAGGCAATCCTGTCATCATTTTACCAACATTTACAGGATGAAAACCGTCAACATCTTTCTTTGGGTTGATTGCTTCAAGAACTTTATTCTCATCAATATGTTTGGGTAAAGGTAATTGAACAATAAAACCATCAACATTTACATCATTGTTTAGTTTATCGATAGTTGCAAAAAGCTCATCTTCTGTAACATCATCCTCAAATCGGATCAGTGATGATTCGAAACCTACTTCGGCACAATCTTTCATTTTAAAATTAACATACGATTCGCTACCCCCATCGTGACCAACTAAAATAGCAGCTAGATGTGGAGCTCTGCCTCCATTCGAAATAATTTCATTTGTTGCTAAGGCAATTTCTTCTTTTATTTCTTTTGCTACTCTATTACCATCAATCAGTATCATAATCTACTTTTTAAAATTTAACAAAAATAACATCTATCATTTGAACATTAGAAAAGAAATTATTAGTAAAATCAATCAATTTCTAATTATCTTCTCATCATTCTCTTTTGATTGCTGTTAGAGGTCATTTTTTTCATCATTTTTTTTGTTTCTTCAAATTGTTTTAGGATTCTATTAACTTCAGTAACAGTTGTACCGCTGCCTTCTGCAATCCTTTTACGACGACTACCGTTAATAATTTCAGGATTTTCTCTTTCGGCAGGAGTCATAGAATGGATAATTGCTTCAATCCCTTTAAAAGCATCATCATCAATATCCATGTTTTTAATTGCTTTTCCTAATCCGGGAATCATACCGGCAAGTTCCTTGATATTACCCATTTTCTTAATCTGTTGAATTTGGGAAAGGAAATCGTCGAAATTAAATTGATTTTTTGCAATTTTCTTTTGCAATTTACGGGATTCTTCTTCGTCGAATTGCTCCTGTGCACGTTCAACAAGAGACACAATATCTCCCATACCAAGTATTCTGTCGGCCATACGCTCTGGATGAAAAACATCAAGAGCATCCATTTTTTCGCCAGTACCAACAAATTTAATTGGTTTATCAACAACAGAACGAATCGAAAGTGCTGCCCCACCACGAGTATCACCATCGAGTTTTGTAAGAATTACGCCATTAAAATCCAATCTATCGTTAAACTCTTTAGCAGTATTAACAGCATCCTGACCTGTCATAGAGTCAACAACAAATAAAATCTCCTGCGGATTGATTGCTTTTTTAATATTCTCAATCTCTTCCATCATTTGCTGATCAACAGCTAAACGTCCGGCAGTATCAACAATTACTAAATCGTGACCATACATTTTGGCGTGTTTAACTGCATTTTGAGCAATTTTGACAGGATTCATATTGCCTTCTTCGGTATATACAGGGACTCCAATTTGCTCACCAAGTACTTTTATCTGTTCTATCGCAGCAGGTCGATACACATCACAAGCAACTAAAATCGGATTCTTTCCTTTTTTAGATTTAAGCAAATTTGCTAGTTTACCACTGAATGTTGTTTTACCCGAACCTTGCAAACCTGCCATCAAGATTATTGCCGGACTGCCTTTTGTGTTTATCTCTACGGCCTTGCCGCCCATCAGTTTTGCCAACTCGTCGTGAACAATCTTTATCATCAATTGATTTGGCTTGAGCGAAGTGATAACATCCTGTCCAATTGCCTGGTCTTTTACATTATCACAAAATGTTTTTGCAGTTTTAAAGTTAACATCGGCATCAAGCAAAGCACGTCTAACATCTTTTAATGTTTCGGCAATATTAACTTCGGTAATTTTGCCTTGTCCCTTCAACAACTTAAACGATCTCTCTAACCTTTCAGATAAATTTTCGAACATACTATTTTACATTTATTTATTAAATCAGATGCAAAAATAATAAATTTTAGCAGCATGGATATTTTTTTTATATTTGAATTCTCATATTAGAGAAATTTTCAGTGTTATTACTCAAATTTATACAAATTAAAAACTAAAATTATGAAACAACTATTTTACTACTTTGTATTAGCTATTACAATTATTGCCGTGAGCTCTTGTAATAATAGTTCCACAGATTCTGAAAAATCTGAAAGCAATAATAATGAAACCAATGATGAACAAATTGTTATTAGTCCGGAAGAAAAAGCAAGAATCACGCCTTCGGATATAGACATCAACACTCCCATACCTGTAACCCAACTATACAACTCATTTTTTGAGTGGAAAGATAAAGAAGTTGTTATTGCAGGATATGTAAAAATGTATCTCGATTCTGATGATTTAAAAGAAAGTGTTGAGATTATTGGATCGCCAGACTCATATGATGTTTTATTTAGTTGTAATTTTGCTGAAGCTTCGGGTCAAACAATTAATAAAGATGATATTGTAATCATTAAAGGAAAAATTCAGGAAAAATCCTATTGGGGAATAAAAATGGTCGATTGTGAATTTGTTGGAGTTAACGAAGAAGTATCAGACGAAACAAATCCTAATCCATATCGATTACCTAAAAAACCGGTTTTAGCTGAAAATCTTTATGAAGTTTACACATGGTGGGAAGATGTAGAAGTAACTGTTATTGGTTATTATAATAGCACAACCACATCTATTCTTAGTGACAATACTATATGGAGAATTGATTTAGCTGACCCTGAAACCGGAGATAAAAAAGTTGGATGTAATATGAAAACTGAACCCGATAACGATTATCTCAAGGATAACAGAAATGATGTAAAAATCCGTGGGATAATAAAAGAAGAGTCTTTTGGTCGTGTTTCAATGGAAGAATGTGAAATGGTTGACTAAGCTTAAAACATTAGGTTCGTCAAAATAATTATGCATTAGCAAATCTATTACGAAGCGGTGGGCTGAGATACTCGAAGTTTACTAAGACATATTGCGGCTTAAAGCAAAAACATGTTTAACATCACTTTTTAACTTTTTTATCCTGATTTTTTCGTTTAAATTTTTTAAATCAGATAAAAAATATCATTTTTGCTAAAAATAGAATTACAAATTAAAAATAACAATTATGGCAAACACAGAAAAAAGAACTTCTCAAGATTATATCGATCTCGAAGCGAAGTATGGTGCACACAACTATCATCCACTACCTGTTGTTCTCGAAAGAGGCGAAGGCCCTTTGGTATGGGATGTTGAAGGAAAACAGTATTATGATTTTTTGAGTGCTTACTCTGCAGTAAATCAAGGACATTGTCATCCAAAAATTGTAGGAGCTTTAACAGACCAAGCTCAAAAGCTTACTTTAACATCAAGAGCTTTTTATAATTCAACTTTAGGTGATTACGAAAAATATATCACTGAATATTTTGGATACGACAAGGTTTTACCTATGAATACTGGTGCTGAAGCAGACGAAACAGCTCTTAAACTTTGCCGTAGATGGGGTTACGATGTGAAAGGAATTCCAGAAAATCAAGCAAAAATTGTTGTTTGTGAAGGGAACTTCCATGGACGTACAATTACGATTATATCAATGTCAACAGATCCTGACTCATTTAAAGGCTTTGGTCCATACACTCCGGGATTTGAAGTCGTTCCTTATAACGATTTGGATGCTTTAGCAAAAGCTCTCGAAGATCCTAATGTTGCAGGATTTCTTGTTGAACCTATTCAAGGAGAAGCTGGTGTTTATGTTCCCGAAGATGGTTACTTAAAAAATGCTTATGACTTATGTAAAGCTAAAAACGTTCTTTTCATTGCCGACGAAGTTCAAACAGGTATTGCACGTACAGGTAAATTATTAGCTTGTGACCACGAAGGCGTGCGTCCGGATATTCTAATTCTTGGCAAAGCACTTTCTGGTGGTGTTATTCCTGTCTCTGCTGTTTTAGCCGACGACGAAGTGATGTTAGTAATCAAACCTGGCGAACATGGTTCTACTTTTGGTGGATTCCCACTCGCAGGCAAAGTTGCTATGGCTGCTCTCGAAGTTGTTAAAGACGAAAAACTTGCAGAAAGAGCTGAATATCTTGGCAAAATTTTCCGCGACGAAATGAGCGCAATCAAAACTGATATGATAGAATTAGTTAGAGGTAAAGGTTTATTAAATGCCGTCGTAATTAACAACCAACCTGGCAAAACAGCTTGGGACGTGTGTGTTGCAATGAAAGAAAATGGCGTTCTAGCAAAACCAACTCATGGCAATATTATCAGATTTGCTCCACCTCTTGTAATCTCAGAAGAACAACTTCGCGCTGCAATAGGTATCATCAAAGAAACATTCAAAAAATTTGAATAAAAACAAATAAAATAATTGAACTGCCGTGAGTTATTTACGGCAGTTTTTTTATGTTTTTTTTATTTAATTTGCAAAAAAATATTTTGTGGAAACAAAACCAATTATACGCAGATTAGCAATCGGTGATATTCACGGATGCAGTCGTACTTTTGGCAAATTGCTTGAAAAAATAAACTTAGATAAAAACGATGAACTTTACATACTAGGTGATATGATTAATCGCGGACTCTCTAGTGATAAGGTTTTAGATATAATTATCGACTTACAGAAAAATGGTTATAATATTCATCCTATCAGAGGAAACCACGAGCAGCTTATTATTAACCTTGTTAAGGAAACCCCTGAAATAATAAATAAATATCTACGATACTACAAGTCGAAAAATCTGTTAAATAAAAAAGAGCAAATAAAAAAATCATATTTAAAATTTATTGACACTACACAATATTTCATTGAGAATGAAAATTCGATCTTTGTTCATGCGGCTTTAGATTTAAGCAGAGAAGATATTTTTGAAAATAAAGATTTTATGCTTTACTCACGATATCAGCGTGGTAATATAAAAAACTTAAATGGAAAAAGACTGTTTCACGGACATGTTGCAACTGATATTAAAACAATTCGCAAAACAATTGAACAAAAGGCTGCCATAATTGGTATTGATAATGGTTGTATATACGGTAGCCAGCGAAAAGGTTTTGGCAGATTGCTATGTATCGACACTGACAGTTTAGAGCTTTATTCAGCAAAAAACATTGATTAAATGGATGAAGAAAAAAAAATACGAAATTTAATTAGCAAAGGCGAAGGACTTCATCTCGATTTTAAACACAGCATAAGTGATTCAAAAAAAATTGCTCGTTCCTTAGCAGCTTTTGCTAATACAGAAGGTGGAAAACTACTAATTGGAGTGCGCGACAATGGTAGTATTGCAGGTGTAAAGTCAGAAGAAGAATATTACATGATAGAAACTGCCTCACTGATGTTTTGTAAACCAAACGTAGAATTTTCTTCAAAAAAGGTTCAAATCGGAGGCAAATACATTCTTGAAATCACAGTTGAGCCAAGTCAATCAAAACCGCACCTAGCTCCAGACAATCGTAACATTTATAAAGCATTTATTCGAGTAAAAGACGAGAATTTTGTTGCCAATAAGATCATTGTTGACTATTGGAAACGAAAACAAAAGGGTTTTATCGGAATTAAATTAATATATAATGATGTCGTTGAAACTCTTTTTAACGAGATAACTGAAAACCTCAGCATTACGAAATCGCAACTAATCAGAATTACTGGCATTAAAAGCCAAGTGGCAAACACTCTATTTACAAACCTAATGCTAATGGAAATTTTGGATGCCGAAATCAGTGAAAATATTACTAGATTTGTTTTTCACAGGAACTACATAAAAGATATTGAGCAATGACATATACATACGATTATCCTAGAGCTTTAGTAACAGTTGACATTATTATAACCGATAACAACAACAGACTACTTGTAATAAAACGCGGCAATGATCCATTTAAAAATATGTGGGCATTACCGGGAGGTTTTATCGAAATGGACGAAAAACTTGTTGATTCTGCCACACGAGAACTACAAGAAGAAACCGGATTAACTAATATCAACCTAAAACAGTTTAAAGCTTACGGTGATCCCGGACGTGATCCTCGAGGACGAAACATTGTAATAGTGTTTTATGGCAAATGCTCCTCTCCTAACGATGTAATTGCAGGCGATGACGCTGCCGAAACTCATTGGTTTGAATTAAATAATTTGCCCGAATTGGCTTTTGATCACAAACAAATTGTTGATGATTTTCTTGCTAATTGTTTTTCGTAAGCTCTTCCTAAATTTTTCTTTCCATATATATATGATTCGCATAACACTTGTTTTATCTACTTAATTTTAAGGTCGCGCTTTCAGCGCTAAAGGGGTGTCTCTGACTGTTTTTAACAGGGCGTTGCCCTGTTTTGAACCCAAATTAAGTATTAGGAGTTTAGTTTGAAACGAACTAATGCTTTAGTTGTTAAGAACCCTCGTTTATCGGGGGGTTTAAC
>JAFGVU010000069.1 GCA_016937855.1 Bacteroidales bacterium
CAATAAGGATCATTTTTGTATTTGTCAATTAGCATTTGTGTAACATCAAGAATGGGAATACTACTGAGGTTGTCAGTTTTTTTACGTTTTATTTTAATCCACTTCAGTCCATCGGTTCCGATTACGATATGTTCTGGACTAAGTCTTTTTAAATCGGAGTGAGCCAAACCTGTAAAGCATGAAAAAACGAAACAATCACGCACCTGTTCTAATCTGTTAGTGTGGAACTTTTTATTAATGATAGTATTTAATTCTTCATCAGACAAGAAGCCTCGGTCAACTTTTTTCAATCTCATTTTAAAATTTGCGAAAGGATCTCTATCTAGATGTCCGGTTGTGATAGCAAGTCGCACAATTTTTTTAAAGTTCTTAATGTACTTCAAGGTTGTATTATGAGCACATTTTCGCACAGTTTTAAAGTAGATTTCATAATCAACGATAAATTCATGATCTAATTCAGAAAAATACAAATCCTCACGATCATATTTTTGCATGATAAAGTCACGAGTATGCTTTAGTGACGTTTCATATCTTTCCAGTGTATCCGGAGAATAATCAATATTAACAAGAGCTTTTACTTTGTCGTTATGTTCTCTAAACAGTTCCATGACCTTTTTCCCTTTATCTTCTTCCGGTTCTATGCCAAGGTAAGCGTTTTTAATAGCGGTGGGCGAGATTGGCTTACCTGTTTCGCGAAGATATTTATAATGTTCATACACCGTTGAGCTGGTTGATTCTAGAAAAGCATTAATGTCTCTTGCTTTTTTTGAAGTACCGATAGCTTTACCACTAGAAGAGTTCCATGCATTTTCGGCAATAGAAATATGCATGGACATTTCAGCTCTTTGACCATTTGCTGTAATTCTCAAATAGATAGGATTTTCACCAAGATTGTTCGTCCGATGTTTCTTTAAATAGAAAAGGACATTAAATGTGTTTCTTTTTTCCATAATTCTTTCATTTTTTAGTGTTTCAAAAATACAAATAATGGAACAAAAACAAGAATGTAAAGTGCTGTATATCAGTGCATTAGGGTTTATTTTGGTGTCCATAGAGTCAAATGTTTGTTGGACACCTTTTGGACACTGCAAAACGTTTAAAATGGCATTTATTTACAGAAATCCCAAAAAACAAAAGCCCTGAAATTACTGAATTTCAGGGCTTTGCATTACTTTGATTTTTCATTTGGCGGAGAAAGAGGGATTCGAACCCCCGGACCCTCGCAGGTCAACGGTTTTCAAGACCGCCGCAATCGACCACTCTGCCATTTCTCCGCTGCAAAAGTAGAATTATTTTATTTATCTGCAAAAAATAATCGTGTTTTTTTTGTAAAAGTATTTATACCATTAATTAATAAAAATTATTATAATTCAAATTGTTATGTCAATTTGTGTTTTGTCAGTAAATTTATTACTTTAATATAAACATGATTTTTTAATTTTCAATATGTTATTAACATGTTTTAAACAAGATTGTGTGCCGTATCTCCCATTTATCAATAGATTAGTGATTTGTTAACATTTTTTCGTATTTATGACTGTTTATGATGTTTTGATGAGATATAAAGCCCTAAAACCCTTGATTTTATTGCCTTTTGAGTGAATTTGTGCTAAATCTTAACCCCTTTATGTTTATGGTAATAGTGCATATAAACTATACAATTACTCTACATCCCTTTGAAACAGTGAGGTTTATCAACAAAAAACCTAAGATATCAACAAAATGAGAAAAAACTTTTAAAAAAACTTGCTGAAAGCCTTAACCTGTCTATATTTGTAATCGATAAGTTAATAATTTTACTAACCTAAAAATTTAAAAAAATGAACAAAGCACAATTAATTGACGCAATTGCTAAAAAAGCAAACTTAACTAAAGCTGACGCAAAAAAAGCATTAGACGCATTCGTAGAAACTACAACTGACACTTTGAAACAAGGTGACAAAATCGCTTTAGTAGGTTTTGGTACTTTTGGTGTTACTAAAAGAGCTGCAAGAAAAGGCCGTAACCCACAAAAACCAAACGAAATTATCAACATCCCTGCTAAAAATGTTGTTAAATTCTCAGTTGGTAGCGAACTTAAAACAGCTGTTAAGTAATTTCGTCGAAGAAGTTATTATGAAGGGAGCATTTTTTTTGCTCCCTTTTTTTATGTAATATTGTAACAAACTTTTTTAAATATATGAGCACTCGTAAAAAAATTAAATATTTAAAAAACTTTGTAACCGAAAATAGATTCGACAATTTTAACAAAGTTCTTAATCAGAGGACAAAATATATTACTGTTGTGCTCGAAGATATTTTTCAAACTCATAATGCTTCTGCTGTCCTACGCAGTTGCGACTGTTTTGGAATTCAGGATACACACATGATTGAAAATAGTAATGAGTTTGTCACAAATCCTCAAATTGCACTGGGAGCTACTCAATGGTTAAGTTTAATACGTCACAATAAATTCGAAAATAATACTTTGGCAACAATTGATTATCTAAAAAAGCAAAACTATCGAATTGTTGCAACAACACCCCATACAAATGATTGTCTGTTAGAAGATTTAGATCTTTATAAAGGTAAAATTGCTCTATTTTTTGGGTCAGAACTTCCTGGCTTGTCGGATATCGTTATGGACAATGCTGATGAGTTTGTTAAAATTCCAATGCACGGCTTTACCGAAAGCTTTAATATTTCTGTTTCTGCTGCAATATGTCTGTACGATTTAACCAAAAGACTCAGAAGTTCTAATATCGATTGGAAGCTAACACAAGATCAAAAAGACGATATATTATTTGAATGGCTAAAAATTAGTATTAAAGATTCTAAAAGAATATTGGAAAGAATGCCTGATTCTATCTGATTACTACGAAACTTTTTTTATACAGATTTTTAGTACTTTGTAGCTCTATCGTATATAAACCCGATTCGTAACCTGAGATATCTATAGAAGTTTTTTGTGTTAAGTTCGATTCGTAAATAATCTTTCCGCTAATGTCAGTAAGTCTGAGATTGTAATTTTCTCCTATTGGCACTTCAATAAAGAGATTGTTACTAGCAGGATTAGGATAAATGTTGAACTCTACAAAAGCGTTGCTGTCGATATTACCAGGATTTAATACTTCGTTATAAACATCAGACGAAGTAGATACGGCATTTAGCAAATCAAAATAATTGTCAGCAGCAATAATTGAAAAAGCAACAGTAATACTGTCATTTATCAGAATATCAAATGGTCCGGCACCAGTGAATTGTACAATATCGGTGTTTTTTGCTAAAGAAGCTAGATTGTTACTAAGTATGTAGAATTTTTCAATATCAGCAAAACCATCAGAAATGTCAACAATCTCGTCACCTCCATCTATTTGAGCTAAAGAGTAATTCTTAACCGACTGATTGGTTAATAATTTAACTCCTGCATACATACTCGATACGTCCTCATTACTACAATACATAAAATGATTGTCTTCAAATAAAAAAGAAGAGTTATTTGCAGCATTAATTAAATCCCAATCAGCAAATAACCCAAAATAATAATCGTCTATGTCTTCTAATCCTTTGTTTATAATCGAATATTCAACAATAATAAAATTAGTTTTATCTGTATCATCCCACGAATATGCATTTTGAATTATCTCGATGTTAAGAGGTGAGGGGTCATTACTGTCGTCAAGTTTTAGATAAACCTGTTTGTCGGAATTTAATGGTGAGGGTAAATCTGTAGGATAATCGAGATTGTTGAAATCGCTACTTTGGCGAACAGAGCTCAAAATATTTGATGCCGAAGTGCCGCTAATGATTCCAAAGTCATACATAAGTGATTGATAATCATCAAATAAAATACCATTGCCAATAGAACTATTAAGGTCTGAATAACCGATTCGGCCATTTGCAGTTACCGACATAGTGATTTTTTGGGTATTAATGTTAACGAATGAAGGATTTACAACTATTTCGACAACCTGAGTGCCAGAGTAATTGTCAGCCTCATAATCAAATATTAGTTTTAACAAGTAGTCGTAAGGAGTGTCCTGATCGAGAGTGATTTGAATAATATTTTCGGATAGATAGCTTTCCAAAGTAGCAAGGTTTCCGTTATAAATTAGATTTTGATTAAAATCGGCATATTCCGAATCGGAATTTACATTTATTGACAGGTTTTCTGCATCAGCTAAAAAGTTAACAAATTCCAACATGAGACTAATCTGATTTTCAGACTGTATTTGTGAGTAGTTTTGTAGCACAATAGAAGGCGTGTGTTCCATTGATAAGGCTTTGTATAGATTAACTCTACCTGTTCCCAGCATTCCGGCATAAGGGATGTTAAATTCGATAGTGTCAATTACATCTGTGCTAATTTTTAACAGCTCTGCAATTTGATTTGCATTGTAATCCGGGAAAGCAGCCCGAAGAATTCCTGCACATCCGGAAACAATTGGTGCTGCGAATGATGTTCCGCCCCACATATATGTGTAATTTGAACCACCACCGGTAGATTTAAACATTGTAGCCGGAGCTGCGACATCAGCAAAGTAACTATAGCTCGAACCTTGAGCCGAAGGAGAGTTCTCGGGCGACCATCGCTCATCATCAGGATTTGTGCCTGCAACTGATAATACATTGCGATAAGATGCCGGATAGTAGTCTGATTTAGAATCTGTATTTCCGGCAGCTGCAACTACAAGCATGTCGTGATTTATTACAGCATAATTTATAACATCTTGTGCCATGCGTTGGTAATAAGTTCCACCCCAACTACAATTTAAAACATCAACCCCAAAATCGGCAGCATAAACAATTGACTGGTAAGCGTTTACGATAATACCATCGGCATTTGTAATCTTTAAAGGCAATATCATACATTTATATCCGGCACCCGATACTCCAATTCCATTGTCAGTGTCGGCACCCGCAATCCCCGAAACCCAAACGCCATGAGCATTAACATCATATTGCACATTATTATTATTTTCTCCAAAATTCCAGCCTCTAAAATTATCGATAAAACCATCTAAATCATCGTCAACACCATTTGGTAAATCATTATAATTGTTTTTTAAATTTCCGATTAAATCTTCGTGTCCTAAATCACAGCCTGTGTCAGAAATCCCAATTATAATATTAGTGTCTCCTTGATGTATATCCCATGCCTCATAAGCTTTGATGTTTGTTAGCCAATACTGGTCGGTTTGATTTAGAGGGTCGTTGGGGACATTTAGTAACTCAAGATTGTATAGTGGCTCGGCATATTCAACCAGATTGCTTTTACTAATCTGATTTATGGCTTTTTCAATATCTCCGGACGAAATCTTAATTTGATAAATCCCCGATAAATCGACAAGTTTTTGACCATATTCATTGAGATCTTTTGTTGGCGCTTTAGCATTTGGAAACATTTGATTTATTTCTTTAGCTTGAATGTCAGTAAGTATTTTCTTGAAATGATAATCCGAATTATAAGAATTTTTATATTGATCTTTAAATTTAACGACAACAAATTCTAAAGAATAGGGCTTTTTCGAATGGTTTTGTGAAAATGCTCCGCTTACAAATAAAATCAGGCAAATAAAAAGGGATAAGATATTTTTCATTGCGATACTGTTTTCAATTTATAATTATATATTATAATAACTGTAAAGTTAGCTAAAATTTAATAAGTAAATCTAATGCATACTATTTATTTTTGGTTTAATTATTGTATATTTGTTTGAGCTAAAAATAAAATTATGAAAAAAATTGCATTTATAATACTAATTATCCTTCCTTTTGGATTATTTTCTCAGTCTGATGCTTTTAAGAAAGATATTGATAAAACAAGACAGTCGTATATGGACAGAGGCTATAAACTTGTTTCGGAAAAAGCTGATTCAATTTTCACAGGCAAACCACTTGTTACTCCCGAAATAAGTCTTGATTATCAGACATATTATATTGTTTTGGTACAACTTGATGGCTGTTTTTATTGTGAATATAAGCTTCAATATGTTGATGATCAGGATTTTTTGCTTGATGTCGATTTTGATTATGAAGTTAAAGACGGTTTAAAACAAGGTGTTTATAAGTTTGATAATAAGGAGAATAAAAATGGTAAATATGTTGTTTTTCTGGATTCAGATTTACCATATTATGCTAATATTTTTGTTTTTAAAAAATAAGATTCTTCCATTATTTTGGTAAGGAAGGAGTACTTAGGGGCTACTTATATTTTGATTATTTAATAGGAGTTTTGTTAAAAACGAACAAATAAGAATCTACGAAAAATTTATTCAGATTTTCTATTCCAGTGTGTAACGATTAAATCGAGTTCCAAAATAATATTTTGATGCAGGTCTTTAATCTTTTTGTATTCAGATGGTTTTAAATTCCTAAGTCTAAATAGCCTGTAATCCTCAAATAAGATAGCAAACCATTCAGATATTACACGAGCAATAAGTCCAAATACAGGAAGAGATATTGCGTAAGCTAGAACCATCCAGAATTTAGGAACAAAACATGCAACTATTGTAATTTGAATAGCATAAATTAGTGGGATAACAAATACAGCCCACCCAAATTTGATACTACTATGAAATTGTTTGTCCTTAATTTTTAAAACAAGAATTTTTGGTGCGAAGTAGGCAAGTAGATTATTTATCAAACCATAGAGAAAAGCGGGTAAACTAATTGCCAGAATAAAAGTATTGACAATTATTCGGAACAAGCTTAAAAAAGGTTTTTCAACCGACTGGTCAGAAAGTTTGTGCTTTTCTTTAAGAGCTTCGTACTCTTCAACTCTTTGTTTTATTTCTGGCATTTTTTCAGGATGATCTTTTTCATAGACTTCGAGTGCCTGAATCGTTATTTTATCTGCTTTAAATTTATTGATTTGGGTGAGTTTCCCAAGTTTAAATCTCCTTATCAGATTTTTAACATATAGACGCCTAATGCTCTCGTAAGTATCGTAAAGCTCTATGCTTGGAATGTCAATCATAAGTGGTCTGATAGCAGCGTCCATTGCATCTTTAAGGCTTAGCATTGCTTTTTGTGGGCTTTCAAGATATTCGTCTTTAAAATCCTTAACATGAATTGGTTTGCCGTATCTCACATGCAAAATACTACGCATTCGATTATAATGACTGTAATAAATGCCTACAGGAACAATCCTTATGTTTAGATTAAAGTCGTTTTTTTCTTCAGCTAAGAATGCTAACCGAGGAATTCCTTTTTTTAGTCCAAGAAGTCGGCGTTTGTCGGAATGACGTGCTTCGGGGAAGATTCCAATGTTTTGTTTAGATTCGAGAACCTTTGTTGCAATGTCAAATGTTAGATCATTGTTTGCCAAATTTTCCTTCCCATCTCTGATTCTGAAAACAGGTAGTATCTTAAGGAAAATTAAAAATTTAGAAACGAGTTTATTTTTAAATATATCTGATCTGGCGAGGAAAACAATTTGTTTATTGATTGTAAAAAGCACAGCCAACGGATCCATCAAAGCATTTTGGTGGTTTGGGGCAAAGATTAGCGGACCTTCGTCAGGCACATTTTCTTTACCTTCGACAATAATACTTTTGTAAAACAAATTGTGTAACAAAACCACAAAGTGGCTCGATATCTTCCACAATCGTGAGTATTTGTACAAATTACGATATTTACTTAATTCTCTTTCCTTCTCCATATACTTGCAATACTTAATCCGGCTAAAATGTGCCATATTCCCCACCAGGCAACCACGATCATCATTCCACCAAGTGCCAGATCCTGAGGAAATATTTTAGGATTGAAAAGTAATACCAATCCCAGACCACTATTTTGTATTCCGGTTTCGATTCCTATTGTTTTTGAGTTTTGAAAATTTAGTTTAAATAACCTTGCAAAACCATATCCTGAGCCAATTGCAACAGCATTGTGAATAAATACAATTAGTAAAACCCAAGCAATATATTTTACAAAATGATCGTAATTGTTTGCAAACATTATTACAACCATTCCCATAAAAAATATAATAGAAAATATTTTGATCGGTTTTTTTATCTTATCAGTAAGTTTAGGTAGGAAATGATTAGTTAACATACCAAGAACAATTGGAATGCCTAGCAAAATGATAACTGTTTGAAACATGTCAATAGGGTCGATACTTAATTTTTGAAGTAGATCGTTATCGGCCCAAGGCCCAAGAGTTTTATACATTTTGCCCCAAAAATAGAAATTAAGTGGTGTCATAACAACAGCAGATATTGTTGCAATTGCAGTTAATGAAACCGATAATGCTGCGTTCCCTTTACTTAGAGTTGAAATAAAATTTGATACATTACCTCCCGGACACGATGCTACCAAAATCATTCCCATTGCTACACCAACAGTAATATTGTTCCAAAATGCCATTATTAATAAGAATGTTAGTAAGGGAAGTACTAAAAATTGTGAAATTACGCCAATGATAACAGGCTTAGGCTTTTGAATCAATTCTTTAAAATGCGAAACCTTGATTTCAAGAGCTACACCAAACATAATAATTGCAATAGTTATGTTTAGAATAAATAAACCTCCCTGGGTAAAGTTTAGGGTGGCTGCATCCATTGCCTGTAGTGATTCAAACATAATTTTTTTTTGCAAAGATAAAAAATGTTTGAGATATACAATAACTAGAATCAATACTTGAAAACTGTTTTGCATAATATTGTCGTCAGGTTATAGCTGAAATTGAAATGAGAAATAAATCATAAATTCAGATTTTGCTAGTTTCTAGAGAAAGCACTCTTGAGTTTAATTCAATTGAAGAAATACTGCCACTATGCTGTGGACAGCAGGATTTGCTGACAATGTGGGAATTTCTACTCTCTAATAGTAATGATAGTTGCTTTTTTTGTAGAATCTTTCGTTAATAAAATGCCATATTCATTTTTTAAGCGATCCACAAATTCTTCACTTGATTTTATTCTGAAAAGTTTCCAATCAAGACTAAAACTATAATCTATATAATCATCATCTAAGATTAGAGGTAATTCGTAAATCGATCTAATTGATGTAGTCAAGCTTTGAATATGTGTCTCTTGTGTTGTCTCTGGTGGTGGAGAGTGATTAATTAGCTTTAAAGTGTCTGTTATGTCAAGAACATAAGCCTCAGAGTATGCTGTGTCTAAATTAAGACCGGTATATTTTATATAGTCTTTAAACAATTGATCTTTATTTATCCCGTCATTTGATTTTTGGGTAACAATTAAATTGTATCTATTTAAATCTGTAATTGAGTAAAAATAAATAATAGTATTGTTGAAAGAAGGTAATTCCGATGCTATTTGAGTGATATATCCATTGGCTGAAATCGAATCAGAAAATATCCAAATAGCTTGATCTGAAAACTCTAAAGAAGATATTTTAGTAATTTTAGCATTATATGTTGTGCCCTCAAATTCACATGTGTAATTTGAATTAGCAAACAATGTAAGCATTGACAATGCAATTAAATTATTAATAAAATGGCCTAATATTGTATAGATAAAACCAAAACGTAATCCAACATAGCATAAAATTAATGATAGACCTATTAATTGTATAATTGAAAAAAGTTTAGCCCATGATTCATAATTATGATAATGCATTAACCCAAATAATATGCTCGTAGAAAGGATTAAAAGTACTAATCGTATTTTTTCATTTTTTAAAATAAAAAAAACAACAAATAGTATTGGAGTAATAATTAGAATCAATAAAAGACTTCCAAAGCCAATGTAGAAAAATATTATTATTAGCGAAAAAGATAAGTATTTACCAAATTTTCTTTTAATCATCCACCCCCTAAATGCAAACTCCTCAATCACAGAGGCTTGAATAAGTATTAGAAAATAGACAAACAGTGGAGGAAAAGCTTGAAGTAAATTAAATAACGGCTGTTGTTGGGTAGTTTCTTGTGGGCTAAAATTACTGAAAAGATACGATAATAATATCCCTATAAGATATGCAAAAATACCTAAGTAAAGGAATATTTTGTTTTTGTTTATTATTTTCTCAAAACTAATCAAAGTCACAATTATAAAAATATAGGTTCACAAAACTAATCTTTTTTGTTATTACATTGTATTAATCCGCAATGTTAATTGTGGCATATTTATACTTTTACAGTAGTCTCTAATTACTAGATATTTACAATTTTTTCTAAATCTAATTCTTTATATTACAGATGCCTTAAAATAAGAGAGCTAATAAGGTTAATGAAATGCGAGGTAATATTTTTTAATAGATTATCTGTTTTTGGCGGTGTTTTTGATTGTAACTGAGCTCCGAAAACTATCTCAGACAACTATCTCAGACAACTATTGGAGGCGAATTTTCAAAAACAATGACAAAACAACTAAATTATTTATATTGAAATTTGAAGCAATTGCAACAATATTATGCTAAGCACTAAGGGTGGGCTAGAAAGAATGTGAAAAATATATTTCAAAAAAATAGGTGCTTTTGCCCTATGTAATATTCTTGCGTATTGCATGGATTTAGAAAATTTTTAGTACCTTTGAATTATATTTTTGATTTTTATGAAAAATAGAGAAATACAGATTAAATTCAGGGAGTTTCAACAGGCAGACTTAAATAGCATCGATAATAATTTGGTTTCTAAGGCTGTAGAGGCTGCAAAAAATGCTTATGCTCCATATTCGCATTTCAGAGTTGGGGCGGCTGTGCTTTTGGCAGATGGTAGTTTGGTATTGGGTAATAATCAAGAAAATGCTGCTTATCCGTCGGGATTGTGTGCCGAAAGAGTTGCACTTTTTTACGCAAATGCAAATTATCCTAACACTTCTGTTGATACAATTTGTGTTGTAGTTATTGATAAAGATGATAATGTGATTCCTCAATCAGTTTCTCCATGTGGATCGTGTCGTCAGGTTATTGCAGAAACTGAGATGAGATATAAATCTGATATTAGAATACTACTTGTTTCAAAAGATAGTATTTTAGAGTTTAAGTCAATAAAGGATTTACTCCCTTTAAGCTTTAGTCAGCAGGATCTACTTAAGCGCTAATGCTTTTTTTAAGTTTACAAGTTTAGTAAGTAAATCTTCGATTAAGTCAAGTTTCAACATATTTGCTCCGTCTGATTTTGCCACAGCAGGATTTGGATGAGTTTCGATAAATAATCCATCTGCGCCAACTGCAATGCCTGCTTTAGCCATATACTCTATCATTTCAGGTTCACCTCCTGTAACACCCGATGCTTGATTAGGTTGCTGTAAACTATGGGTGACGTCAAGAATTACCGGGAAACCCAGTTTTTTCATTTTTGGGATTCCTCTAAAATCTATTATTAAATCCTGATATCCGAAACTGCTACCTCTTTCGGTAAGCAAGATGTTGTTGTTTCCAGCTTCAGCAACTTTATTCGCAGCAAATTGCATTGCTTCCGGAGACAAAAACTGACCTTTTTTGATGTTAACAAACTTTCCGGTTTTAGCCGCAGCAATAAGCAAATCGGTTTGACGACACAAAAATGCTGGAATCTGTATTATGTCTGCGACTTTGGCAGCAAAATCAGCTTCTTCAGCAGTGTGAATGTCGGTACATATTGGCAAATTGAGCTCTGATTTTATTTTAGCGAGAATGTTCAAGGCTATATTGTCGCCTAAACCGGTAAATGAAGAAATGCTACTACGATTTGCTTTTCGGTACGAAGATTTAAAAAATAATTGAATCGAAAGTTTTTCGCAAACTTCCTTTAGCTTTTTAGCAGTAGTAAAAGTAATTTCTTCGTTTTCCACCACACATGGCCCGGCAATGAGGAAAAAAGAATTATTGCTTGGAGTTATATCAAAATCCATAATGTTTTTTTTACAAAGTTAATATTTTAACTTTATTCAAAATGAAAAATTGCAATAATTGGCTAATACATCACCGTGACTGTGCCTTTATATGGCTTTTTGCCATTTCTTAAATCCAGTACGTACAAATAAGTTCCTGTTGGAACAAATTTTTCCTGATATTTACCGTCCCAAAAATCATCACCGGTTTCTCCAAGGTATAGCATTTGACCCCATCTATTGTATATTCGCATAATTGCTGCAGGGAAGATTTCCATACCTTGTATTACAAATGTGTCGTTAATATCATCACCATTAGGAGTAAAAGCATCAGGAATTTTGATACAATCAATAGGAGTGTCTTCTAATATTGCAGTTCCTAAATCAACTTCACATTGCATTGAATCGAAAACTTCAACAAGGTATTCTCCCTCTAGTAAACCTGTAATGTGAGGAAAATCGATTAGATTATTACCATATTTAAAATAATATGGTTCAACACCGCCTGTTACAAAAATTTCGATATATCCATCATTGTTTCCAATACAGCTTGGATGAGAAATTAAATATTCTGCAATTAGTTCAGCAGGTTCAGAAATAATGACTATTGTGTCAAAAATACATCCATGACTGTCGGTTACGCTTGATGTATAGGTGCCGGCAGGAATACCTGTTTGGTTAGATCCGCTATATGTCTGATATGTATTAATGCTGTTGTATAAATATGGAGAAACGCCTCCGGTAGCAGCTAATAAAATTGTTCCATCTCTATATCCATAGCATGAAACATTTCTGGAAACATAATTCATTTGAAGTTCCTGTGCAGCTTCTTGTAAAAAGAAAGATTCTATTGCAGTGCAATTATTTGCATCAGTAACAGTTACCGTATAGTTGCCCGCGCTTAAATTGCTAAGACTATTACCACTTAAACTGTTATTCCATAAACTGATATAAGGACCAACACCTCCGGAAATAGATATGCTTATCGAACCATCATTATCTCCTTTACAAGTTATGTTATTGAAATTCCCTTCAATTATCAACTCTGCGGGGGAATTAAGATTAACTATACCTGTTTTGGTGCATCCGTTATTATCAGTAATTGTATAGCCAAAGTCTGTATTTGCTGGAATATTATCGTTGTTATATGAAGTAGAACCATCATCCCAAATAATTGAAAGTGGTGGCGCTCCGCCATAAGCTGTAATGCTTGCACTGACCGGTTCGCCAAAACACCCAGCATTTATTTGTGTTACATTTACATGAATGTCGGAGGTGCCAATAATCTCGAAACTTCCTGTGCCGTAACAACCGTAATTATCTGTTACTGTAAATGAGTAATTGTTCGGTGCTAAGTTTGTTGGTGAAAATCCATTTACACCAGGAATACTCCAGTTTATGACAAATGGAGGTGTGCCACCATTAACATCAATTGTTGCACTACCATCATCCAAGTTATAGCAAGTCTCGTTGTTAACGTTGGATATTTGAACATCAAGCGAAGGAGGCATAGTTAGAGTGTGATTTGCACTTGCCGAACAACCATTACTATCGGTTAGTGTAACTGAGTATGAGCCAACTCCCAATCCGGTAATAGTTTGTGTCGTTTGTGAATTATTCCAAAGATACGTAATTGGATTTGTTCCACCTGTTTGATTTGCAGTTAATTCTCCATCAGTTACACCCGAACAGGATATTGGATCAACACTAATTGTTGCACTAATGTTGATAAATGTAACATCAGCAGTTGCACTTGAGGAGCATCCCTGATTATCAGAAATTGTTAAACTGTAGGTTCCTGATGAAGAAATAGTTTGTGTAGGACTTGTTGAATTATTCTGCCACAAAAAGTTAACGCCTGTAACATTAGGGTTTATTACAAATGGACTACCATTGCAAATAAGGGTATCGTTAATAAAATCGAAAGGAGGGAGGGAGTTTGAAACATGAACAAGCATTGATAAAGATTCTTCGACACAACTAGCATCTCTTGTGAAATACATGGTTACTGTAAAAGTTCCGGAATTTGCATAAGCATGAAAAACATCGTTTCCCGCCGCAGTAGTGCCATCTCCAAAATCGAACCATATATTTGAAAGTCCAACTCCATCGCTATAAAAGCCAACACCATTTGCCGATTGTTCGCAGTTTAGTGTGTCTTGATAAATTTCATACGAAATAGAATCGTTATCGATAATGATATTGAAATCGACATTTAGCGGTTGAATGTTAGCACCGGCTAGATATCCGTATGACTCTACGTTTCCGAAGCCGTAAACAGTCGTTAACACTCCCTCAGGGCAGGAAATTGTATGTGTTCCTTGAGCAATATTTTTGCGAACAAATGAGTAATCAGGATTTGCACCAACTGTTGCCCAGCCTGTAATTGCAGCACCATCGAGTGTAACTGTACTTGTGTATGGCGTTTCGCAAACAATATTTGTGTAAAACTGATTTATTGCAGCAGTGTTAAAAGCTTGAAATACTATAGTCTCAAGTGTTTGTTCAACAGGTGAAAGCATAATCATAAATGGATCAGAGGTAACACCGTCGCAAGAAGTGCCCTGACTGTATTGAGCAACAGATATAGGTTTATTACCTTCGATAAAAGCAGCAGCAGAAAGTGTAACCTCGTGAAAGTCGCCAGCGTTGAGATTTATATTAGCACCGTTGTTAATGTTAACAATTGTGCCATTCTCCATTGCAAGAATGCGATATGTGTCGTTTGCTCTGGTCATTAGGGGGACAGTAACATATTCTTTTCCCCATGCTTTAAGAGGAATCATTTGTTCGTACAAGTGATCACAATAATCGCAGCCTGTAGGTACTTTAGCACATTTGTTTCCGGCAAATACAGCAAAATTATTACAGTTTCCAACACTCGTAGCATTAACTGTCGTCCCTGTTAAATCGCCACTACTTTTAACCAAATATACTTCTCCCTGGTCTAGTGTAATCGTAAAAGGGGTGTTTGCGCCAACACCTCCGCTAACTGCTGCGCTAGGAACAATTTGGATGCTGGTATTGTCCTGAATTCCAACTACGATAAACATAGATGGTTCTGTAGAACTAAAAGGCGAATAGGAATTTATTATGTATGAATCGCCAAGGGCATGTACCGGCATTACCAAAGTGGCATCAGAGGATGCACTTCGTTGATTTGCTGCATATACTGCAATTTCACTATTGGAAGTAATATGAATTCCTTTGTTTAATACTGTGTTGTTTGTCGAAATAGCAGCATTTTGAGCAGTTGGTACAGTTACTAATGCCGATCCATTTGCCGCAATTGTAAAATTTTGAGACCAACCTGTACCAGGTATTGAAACTGTGCCAGTACTTCCGGTAACAGAAGTTATGTAGATAAGTGTGTTTGCCGGATCATCGAAGTTTTGCATGTAGCCAAGCCAAAAGTCAGTGCCCAAAGTACTATATTGGCTATAAATAGGCAAATATGCAAATAGCATAATGCAAAAAACAAATAAAATTTTCCTCATAGCTGTAGTTTGTAACAAATTCCTTTACAAATATAACATTTTTTTTAACATTATTTTATTTAACAGCCTAATTTTTAAATAATTACGATTATTTTTCACTGTTGTCCGGTAAAAAACATTAAATTAGTGAAATGAATGAAAAGCAATGTAATATAGTCCCTACAGGTCTTCTTAAAATTGGTTTAGCGTTACTTTTACCATCATTTGACACCTAACGGCGTCTGTCCCGCTAGGGACAAAATTTTGGTAAAAGAGTCCACCCCCCTCCAGACCCAAGTCCCGTAGGGACTTTATAAGCCAATGAATTTATTGAACTTAAAACAATTTTATCGGACAATAGTGATTATTTTTAGAATTATCTTTTATTTGTAAAGAGTCAAAACAAGTTTTGTATTTTTGCAAAATCAAAACATAATTACAATGATCAAAATTTCACATGTCGAATATATAAATACGCTGCCTTATAAGGTTGCTCTGGAAAAGTCTGATTTTATTCGGCAAAATTCGATTATTTCGAAAAGTCATCCTGCCGGTTGTGCTTATGATTTGATAAATGGGCTGGCTGATATCGGATTAGTGCCTGTTGGTGCCTTGAATCTTCTGAAGGATTATAAAATCATAGAGGGGTTTGGATTGGCTTCAAAACAAAATGTCAAATCTGTTCTGCTCGTTTCAAATGTTTCAATAAACATGATTTCGAAAGTGTTTTTAGATTATCAGTCAAAAACATCTAACGGATTTGTGAAAATTTTAGCTGAAAAATTCTGGAATCATAAGTTCGATTTTATTGAATCAGGGGAAGGTTATATTGATCAAATATCCGGCAATACTGCAGGAATTGTAATAGGAGATAAAGCCTTGCTGAATTATAGTAGATTTCCTTATGTTTATGATATCGCCCAGGAATGGTATAATTTTACAGGGTTACCATCTGTTTATGCTGTTTGGGTGACGAACAATAAAGCGAATAATAACTATTTGAGAAAATTTGTCGAAGTGCTGAATGACGGGGTTGAAAATGTATATTCAATTGCAGATAGTTATCAAAAAGATTTTACCCATTTTAATTTAATAGATTATTTAACCAATAATATCTCTTATCGTATCGGCGAACAGGAAAATAAAAGCCTTGAATTGTATTTAAAACTCTTGAGACAAATATAGATTTTTTGTTATCACTTTGTTCTGTATGATTTTTCTCTTATTTTTGTTGCATAATATTTGAGAGTACCCAAAAAATCGAATTGAGAAAATATGAAGAAAGTATTTAGTTTAATTAGTGTTTTAATTGTTAGTTTTACTTTGATTGCTCAGGAGAAGGATGATTTATCAGCTTCTAACTGGGATATGACAAAGGCTAAAATGTTTTTTGAGGATAATCAAATTAATGAAGCTTTGGATGTTTATTTTGAACTTTACGAAAAATATCCTCAAAACGACCTGCTAAATATTAGAATTGCTGAATGTTATTTTCAACTCATGGATTATCAAAAATGTTATGAATATTTAAGTATGGCGGATATTGAGAATCCAAATTCTGCATATAGGACTGAAATTGATTTTTGGTTGGGGCGATATCATCATAAAACTAATAATTTTGAACAAGCAATAGTATATTACTCAAAAGTAAAGTCCGGTGCAGAGCGTCATGATAGTACAGTTGTTAAAAATTATATAGCGCAAGCTAATACAGGGAAAAAGCTCGTAAATTCATCGAATAAATATGCAATTGTAAACCCCGGGAAAAGTATTAATTCAGAATTTAATGAAATATTTCCGGTTTTTTCGTGGAGAGAGCAAAAACTGTTTATTACAAGCGATAGAAATGTTGACGAAAATCAGGAACAAAATCCAATAACCAAACTTTATAAATATTCGGTATTTGAAGCATATTTTGATGAAAATATGAATTTGAAACCTGCCAGTTTGCTCGACGAGGTATTTTCTAATGCAAAAGATTATATTTTAACCTCTGTCGGACTCAATGATTTGATTTATGTCCTTTATCGTCATACACCCGAAAATAAAGATGGTGGAGAATTGTATATAGTTGAATTAGAAAATGAATTCGATGTTGGCGAGCCGGTTAATTTTGGTACTACCGTAAATACAATGAGATACGAAGGGTCGGGGAGTTTTGATTTTGTCAATAGCGAACTATATTTTGTTACAAATAACAATAACAAAAATGGAGAGGCCAAAGATGTTTTTTATACAATATACCGCCGAAATAGCTTTTCTAATTCTTTGGTAGTTAGCGATTTTAACTCCGATTTTGATGAGAACTCTGTTTATGCTCATCCAGGTGGTGATTTTATAGTGTTTTCGTCTGATAGTCAGGAATCAATGGGAGGCTACGATTTGTTAATTAGCGTTAAAGACGGTAAAAAATGGTCGGCGCCTGTAAATATGGGTACTCCGTTTAATTCTGTCGAGAATGAGACTAATTTCACATTGAGTGTTGATGGTAAATATGCTTTTATTAGCTCTGACCGTCCTGGAGGAGAGGGGCGAATGGATATTTATAGAGTCGATTTTGAGGATTATTTTAAAAACAATTTTGGTTATGTTCCGGGCTTGACCATCGTTAAAGGACAGGTTGCGGCAGATGATGGTAAAGATATTACAACAAGTATCAGTATTTCTGGAGAAAATAAAGATTGCTTTTCTCAGAAAATTGATACCGACGCCGAAGGTTATTTTACTTTTGTGCTTAAACCAGGACAAAAATATACAATTGAAATAAAGCAAAATCCTTACGAAACATATAAATCTGTTATTGATTTGCAAGATAGCTATGAATCATTAATGGAGCTAGATTTTGAACTTGAAAGCAAAGAGTAATTATGGAATTTATTGTTAGACTGTTTGAAGAAAAGGATTATCGCGAAGTGCTTAATGTTTGGCAGCAAACCGACATGGGAGGAGCTCATCGAGGCGATAATCTCGAAATAATAGAAAATACTGTGTCAAACGGAGGAGTATTATTCGTTCTCGAGGAAAAACATAGTAATACTATTGTTGGAACCTCATGGATTACTAATGATAGCCGTCGTTTATATTTGCACCATTTTGGGATTTTACCGTACTATCAGGGAAAAGGACTAAGTAAATTATTGATGGAAAAGAGTATGGAATTTGCCCGCGATAAGAAACTGCAAATTAAGCTCGAAGTTCATAAGGATAATCTTAAGGCACGTGAGCTTTATCAAAAATATGGGTTCAGGTTTTTGGGAGATTATGAAGTTTTTATCGTGAGAGATATTTAAAATGATTTTCCGTAGTTTAATCGCTAATTCCAACAACAAAGTGTTGCTTGTAATGCTAAATTTTTTATGAACAGACGGATTCTAAATCTGGCACTACCAAATGTCATTAGTAATATCACAGTTCCGTTTGTGGGGATTATTGATATCGCATTGGTTGGCAGAATGGGATCTTCTGCATTTATTGGCGGAGTTGGGTATGGAACAATGGTTTTTACATTGATTTATACCGGTTTGGCGTTTTTGAGAATGGGGACAACAGGAATTGCGGCTCAAGCTTATGGCGCATCTGATTATCGAGAAGCCTCAAATTCTCTTATTCGTGCTCTTGTTTTTGCTCTTATTTCAGCATTATTTTTAATCGGTTTTCAAAGTGTTATTAAAGAATACCTGATACTAAACCTCGAAGGATCTAAAGAAGCTTTAAACTTTGCTGCTCAATATTTTGGAGTTCGAATTTGGGCTGCTCCGGCAACTTTAAGTGTTTATGTTTTTATGGGCTGGTTTATCGGAATGCAAAATTCCAAAATCCCTATGATAATTACTTTTATTATTAGCTTGTCTAATATATTTCTTAGTAGTTTTTTTGTGTTGGCTTTAGATATGAAAATTGAAGGAGTTGCTCTTGGAACAGTCTTGGCGCAATATCTTGGATTTATCTCTTGCATTTGGTTTTTTGTGCATAGATATCGTCGATATAGTTTGTTTTTTAGCCTAAAAACTGTAATGGTTTTAAACAAACTGAAAAGATTTTTTAGTGTTAGTCGAGATATATTTATTAGATCGATTCTTTTGACAGGTAGTTTTTTCTTGTTTAATATAGTTTCGGCCGGACTGGGTGACGATATACTTGCCTTAAATTCTGTTATGTTGCAGTTTTTATGGTTTTTTGCCTATTTTATTGACGGTTTTGCCTATGCTGGGGGAACTCTTTCGGGCAGATTTGTTGGAGAAAACAATCGTATTGCATTAGTCGAAGCAATATATAAATCGGTAAGGTTTGGATTTTTTATTGCAATTGCATTTACGATAATTTACTTTATAGCCGGTGCCGGTATTTTTCGATTGATTACTGACGAACAAACAGTTATAGATTTGTCGCAAAATTTTAAATTTTGGCTTTGGCTTATTCCTTTAAGTAGTTTTTTGGCTTTTCTATACGATGGGATTTATGTCGGAGCAACAGCAACATCAACTATGCGAAATATTATGATAGTTAGTGTTTTGATTATTTTTATTCCTCTACTCTTTATTCTTAAGCACTATTTTGGAAATCATGGTATGTGGTTGGCTATTATGTTTTTGCTTATATCCAGAGGATTTGGCTTGTTGATTTTTCTTAAAACTGCTGTTTTGAAAAAGACTAATCCTATAAAAGAATCGTAAAATGCAGTTTGCAAAAGTAAAATTAGATTTGTTTTAAAAAAATAATACATAGACTATTAAAAAAATGTGTAATTTTGATAAAAAATAATGTTACATAATATTATCATACAATTAGTAAGAACACAGCGATTTCGGAAGGATATCTTACTGATTTTTTTGTATGTGTTCTCCGAGCTATAGTAGTGTTTTAGTCAATGCTTTTTAAGCATTGATCGTTTTCTTCTGAGGTTTATATTTCCTTTTAATTATTTTTTGTAATAACGTTTTTATGGATGCATTTGCTTTGTATCTGAATGACTTGATGAATAAAAGCAGGCATGAATTTGCCGGTTTTAACGATATTAATTGGTTAAACTATTATCGCGACCTTTCTTTGATAGAAGAGAGGAATTGTTTGGTTGAAGAGTACTCAAAACATGCTTTATTTAAAAAAACGAAGCCTTTTTACAATACCATATCACCTGGGTGTGAAATTTGTGGAGCCGGTAAATGGTCGTGCTTGTTTATAACAAATAAGTGTAATGCTAATTGTTTTTATTGTCCGGCAGAGCAAAAATATGACGAAATTCCGTCAACTCAGAGTTTAGATTTCGAAAGTGCTGAGATGTATGCAGATTATGTAAATACATTTGGTTTCAAAGGCGTAAGTTTTAGTGGAGGTGAACCATTATTGTTTTTTGATAGAACTTTGGAATATTTAAAGGCTGTTCGACAAAGATTGCCAGATATATATATTTGGATGTACACTAATGGAATTTTGGCAGATGCTGATAAAATGCAAAAACTTGCAGATGCAGGACTTAACGAAATTAGATTTGATATAGGTGCGATTGACTATTCGATTGAAAAGATTAAAGCTGCAAAGGACATTATTCCGAACATAACAATTGAAATCCCGGCAGTGCCTGAAAAAACAGAGAGAATTATTAAATTATTGCCAGATATGATTGAGGTGGGTGTTACTAATCTAAATCTTCATCAGCTCAGGCTTACGAATTATAATGCTCCAAAACTCCTTAAACACAATTATACATATATTGGTTATGAAAGGCCTATTGTTCTGGAGTCTGAAATTGCTGCACTAAAAATACTTAATCATGCAAAAAAACATCATTTGCCGATTGGAATAAATTACTGCTCATTTGCATTTAAAAATAGATTTCAAAAAGCCGGATTCCGTAAAATTCTCGCAGATGCAATTAATATTCCCCAAAATCAGCTAACAGAGAATGGTTTTGTTCGAGAGATAACAGATGAGTTTCTCACATACAAGAATTTGTCGATTTCTCGTGAGTTTTCAAAAAACGCAGTTTTAGTTGAAACCGGTTTGCAGAAGTTTTATGTAAAAATTGAACAATCAGGTCAGAGGATAAAACTAAGTGAAGAGATTAAAAGCTTTTTAAATAATATTGCCTTAGATCAAGAAATTCCAATGCCTCAGGAGTTGAGATTGTTTGAGATTTATCGTAAAGAGTTCATCGAGAGCGGCTTGCGAGAATTATGATTGTGGGGGCACTTAATCAATTTTTTGTGCAATAAATAGTATCTCGCGAGTGTCGAGACGATATCGCTCTATTTGATCAGAATTAAGATGTTCTTTTATGTGGAACGGAATAACCTTAAATCCTGCTTTTTTAATTCTTTCGGGATAATCCAGCCCATGCCATCTGACGTGATCGTACTGCCCAAAAACCCTTTCTCGTTCTTTTGGATCTGTGATGCTCAAATCTTCGTGAGTTTCGGTGTATGTGTAGTTGATTGGTACTTGCATTATAGCTTTCCCGCCAGGCTTTAAGATTTTGAGAATCTGTTTCATGGCCTCAATATCGTTAACGACATGTTCAAGCACATGATTGCAAATAACCCAATCGTAAGTATTTTCGGGTAATGGAATATCCATTATGTCGAAATGAATGTCGGCTAAAGGCGAGACTAAGTCGCCTGTGGTATAGTCTAGATTCTGAGATTTGCGAAATCTTTTGTAAAAAGGTTGCTCAGGTGCAATGTGTAATACTTTTGCAGGTTTAGTAAAAAAGTCCGAATGGTCTTTTAAAAATATCCACATCAACCGGTGACGCTCTAATGATAAGCATACAGGGCATAATCTGTTAACTCCTGCTTTGTTTCCATAGGGCAAAAATTTTCTGAAATGATTTTTACAAACTGGACATTCCACCTTATTCCCAATGTAAAACGGACGTATTAGTAACGAAAATAATTTAGAGAACCTTATAAGCCAAGGACGTGGAATATTTCTAACAAAAAATCGTATCAGTTTTCTCATTTGTTTAAAATTATCTTTTTTGTTTGATTATCAGATGTGTTAACTTCCAACAGATAGTCGTGCATCACAAACCAAATATATGTCTTGATTTTTTTGTGACCCAACTCACTTAACAATTGTGCATAGTATTTTGTTTGACTTATATATTGTGATTTTTCAATATCTCCGAATTTGTAATCTACAATTATTATCTCGTCATCCTTTTGCATTATTCTGTCGGGTCGTCGAATTTCGCCTTTACTGCTTGCAATTTCTGCTTCGTTATAGATTGTGTAAGTTCCATCAAACCATGGTTTTATGAATTCATGATTTAAGGTTTCTTCAATTCGCATTTTGTAGATATCAATATCATCAAAACTTATTATTCCTAAACTGTTTAATTTGAGCAGAGACTTATCTAAATCATTATAATGTTTGATGTTCTCATAAATCTTATGCATTTTTATCCCTTCGATAATATTTGAATCCGATTTTGTCTCATGACTTTCTTTTTCATAGAATGGTCGAATGGTAATCTTCTTTTCCGGGACAAATATTTTATATGATTTAATGTAGTCCGGAGGTGTGTAATTGCTATCTGTTATTGGGATTTCACCAAGATTATAGCTTATTCGGTTTTCGTCTTCTTCAATATTAAAAAACAAAGGATTTTCTATTGATAATCTTGATAGACTGTTATGTACAATACTTGAAATTGTATCTTTCTTTTCGCATAATGCAATGGTTGACGAGGCAAATAAACCTTTTCGTGCTCTTGTAAATGCTACATATAGCATGTTAAAAGCTTCGATACTTAGTTTGAAATTTGTTTCGTGAAAATCTTTTTCAAAGATGCTACTTTCAAGAAACTTATCTGCTTTTGTTGGCCAAATCGGCAGTATATTAAATGGTTCTATTTCGGATGAAACCCATATTGTATTTCCTGATCTTTTAAGTTCCCAATTTAGGAAAGGTATAAACACAAAATCGGCAGCAAGTCCTTTTGATTTATGTATTGTGATGATATTTATTGCATTTTGCTTTTCCGGAATTCGTAAATTTTGATTTTTTCCTTTTTCTTCCCAATATTCGAGAAATTTTGTCACTTCGGCCGGATTATTTAAGCTATATTCATGTAGCAAATCTCTAAAAGAGTTTAAAAATGGGATGTTTTCTTCGTCGTGGTTTAATTCTAATATTTTAATTAAGGAATCGCAGGTCTCGTGCAATAATCTGTGATTAAAGGTTTGTTTAATCGTACTAAGCGCATTATTAAGAAATTGTGCAAATTCCTCTTTGCTAAAAACAATTTTTTCGTTGTTTTTTATGTTTTTATGGACATAATACGAATATGCTGCTTCGTAAAATGCTAAGTCATCGTTATTCTCTGAAAGAAATTTGAAGCAAGAGATTAATAGTTTTATTGATTTGTTTGATGATATCATCAAGGCTTCGGACGAAATAACATCATAAACAACACCAGGTTTTGCATTTTCTGACTGCGCATGTTTAATGATTTCTTCAGCTATCATGGATCCGTCTTTGTTTCTGCGAACAAGGATCATTATTTCACCGGGTTGATAGTTTTTTTGTTGCAAGTCTTCTATCTGCGAAATTAAATTTTTTATTATATCGGAATCGCCATCTTCTTTGCTTTTGAAAAGATCAATTTTTACAGATGAGGCAAAATCCTTTTTTACATTTTGTTGAATATTACTGTAAATTGTTGATGGGATTAAATCTCCTGTGTTTGCATGGTATTCGGAAGGAATATCCGAATTGATTAAGTCTTTCAATACTCCTGATGCAATATCGAAGAAATAGTTATTAAAGTTTACAATTTCCTTACCACTTCGCCAATTGTTTTGCAGAGCAATTTCTTTATAAAATTTCGCAAACTCTTTTTTTACATCAATTGCCAAGAGTCTCCAATCGCCACCTCGCCAGGAGTAAATAGATTGTTTTAAATCACCAACAATTGAATTTATTTGTTCTGGACTTCCTGCCGAAAGGCTTTCGCTAAGCAGAGGTTTAAAGGAATCCCATTGAATTCGACTTGTGTCCTGAAACTCATCAATTAAGTAGTTTTCGTAAAAACTTCCGGTTTTTTCAAATATAAATGATGATGAGTTTTGTGTAGCAATTTCGGAAAGGAAAACAGGCACTTCGCTGATTAAAAATTTACCTGAATCGAAGAGATTTTTATGAACAATTTGCAATGATTTGTCGATTAAGGCCGCATAGTTGATTTGCTTTCTTATTAAACGACATGTGTAATATGTTTTGTGATGAGAAATGTAAAAGTCCTTGATACTCTCAGACATCTTCATAAGTTGATATGTGACAGAGTTTAAAGGCTCTTTGCCAATATCGGCTTTTTTTAACCACTTTTCAATAACATCAATATCACTAAATATCTTTTCAATTTCAAGAGGGGCTTCTTGAATTTTCTCATAGATTGATAGAATTCTTTTAATAACGCTTCGACTAGTACCACCGGAAAAGTCTGAAATTGTTAGTCCGTTTTTGTCCAATAAGTCCTGCATGCTACCGCAGAGTTTGCAAATTTCTGATTCAAATTCGTTTTCTAAATCGTTCAACTCTTTTACGAATTTGTCAACTTTCTTTTTGTCTGCAAAAAATTTGTTATACTCTTTTTCATAGCTTCTGTAATCAGACTCGAGTACTGTTTTTAAGAAGGATTTGAGGTTATATCTAAAATCCCATTTTGTAGAATTGTCTATGTTTTGTTGTACTAGAGCAATAATGTCTTTCCTTAAATCAGCATCAGTTTCGCAAAGGCTGATTAAGTCATCAACAGCTTTACTTATGACTAATTCTTTGTCGAGTTCAATTTCATAATTATACTGGATTCCTGTCTCTCGAGTAAAATTTCTTACAATTTTTTGAAAAAAACTATCTATTGTCGATACCGAAAAAAAGGAGTAGTCGTGCAGAATATTTTTGAATATCTTTTGTGATTCACGTAAAATTGCGTCTTTTGGCAGTCCTGTAAAACTATGAATTTCGTTTATTCTGTCAGAATCTTTTTGTGATGAAATCTTGTACATGTCCTCAACGATTCTGTTTTTCATTTCCTCGCAGGCTTTATTTGTGAAAGTTACAGCAAGTATATTGCGATGAGCCTGGCTTTTTAAGAAAAGCAGCATTATGTATTGTCCTGCAATGCTATGAGTTTTGCCTGAACCGGCCGAAGCAGAATATACAAGTAGTTCACTCATTACTCGGGAACAGCAATAATTGCTTCTTCACATTGTATTACCTGAGCAGTAAAATTCCATTCATTGGCTTGATAAAAACAGTTTACCGTATATGTTCCAACAGGTTTGATGGTTTCTTTTGTCTCGTTAGGTTGTAATGTAAAAACTTTAATGTTATCAACATAAACCTCAATTTCATTTGATAAATTGTTTGTTACAACAATGGTTCCGGTATTGTTTAACTCGCAGTTCTCTTTAACCCTGCACGACATTAAAACACCTATTGAGACAATCAAAATTAGAATTATTGCTTTTGTTTTCATTATCATAAAATTAAGTTTCAAATTTATTAAAAAACGTTTAATTCACAAACTATATTTTTTGCTGATAAAAAATATAGCTAGAGTTTTGTTTTACTGTTCTTAAAATATCCTAACGCGAATCCGTTGGCTATCGGATCGCTTGAACATTTTAAGAGATTTGTATCAAATTATAAATTATTACTGAGATATTATAAGTTTTATTTATGCACAATGCCCAAAACTGGTTGGAGCGCGAATCCTTTAGTTATTTCAAATAGGATTTTAGTTTTTATCTCGATAAACATTTAGTCCATCTATAATAGGGTTTTTGCCTGATTCAATTGGTAAATAGTCTAAATAGATCTTTGACATTGATTTAAAAATGCCTTTTCGTGCGGGTTTAAAACGCTTTTCCATTTCGCGAATTATTTCTGCAGCCTGATTTCGCTTTGTTTTATCATCCCAAGGGCATGTTTCTTTTTCGGATGGGAAATTCATTATAGTGGCAAAATCTCTTATTTCTTTGTTTGTTAGCAAAATCATAGGTCTGATAAGCTCGATTCGTCCATTAAACATTGATAAACTAGCCGGCATAGAACTAATACTTCCGTGATAGCACATGTTAATCAGTAGAGTTTCTACAGCATCGTCAAGATGATGTCCCAGTGCTAGTTTGTTACAATTGTGCTTTTCGGTCAGTTCGAAAAGTCTTTTACGCCTATGCCATGAGCAGACAAAACAGTGCGATTTGCTTGGGTCTTTATCAAAATCGATATTTATTTTGTCAATGACATACTCAATATTGTGTTGGTCACAGAAATCTTTAATATATTCATTATCAATGGAGTAGGGGACGTTTTCAACATCAATATGAACTGCAATTATTTTATAGTTTTCTTTTCTAAACTGTAATCTGCTTGCCAAACCAGACAATAAACTCATCGAGTCTTTACCACCTGACACTCCAATCATTATCCTATCACCATCTTTAATTAGGTTGTAGTCTTTAATTGCTTTTGACAGTTTGGAGTAAAAATGGCTAGTTTTTCGTTTTTCGGCTTTGTTTTCGTCTTTTTTCATTATCTTAAATAAGATGTTTTACTTAGATACGACCATCCAAGTGCCCAATTAATATTTTTAAATGCTCCTTTATACTCAGCATTGTCGAACCAATTGTCTGAAGTTTCTGAAATTTGTCCATTAATATTTCCTGTAGGTAAAATAATGATATGATCAGATTCAACTGCTATTCCAGGATCTTCTAATACATTTCCGGCATTTATAAAGTATTCGTTAATCTCTGTTTGTTTTTCCAAAGGAACCGTTAATGTTTCACTAACGAGATTCATTACGCCTGTATAATCAGAGATTCCAAGGTAGTAGAAAATGTTGTTTTCGAAAGCGAGTCCGTTAGTTGTAAATTTTGAATAAGAATCGTAATTTGACCCTTCGTACTGAATTTTTACTCCCCAGGCTTGATTAATAAAAACAGAATTTCTATAAATTCCGCCACTACCATTTCGGAATGATATAAGTCCTTTGCTTCCGGTAATTCCTCTTCCGATAAATGTTGCATTGTAGATTGTTGGTTTTGTGTAATTGTTGTATAAATCGGTTCCGCCATCATGTTCGCTCAACAAGTCGCCTGCCGAATTAGTTTGAATTGTAAGCCAGTATTGACCAAAACCACTGTAACCATCATCAAAGTCAAAAGCGTCGTCGCCACAAAAAGCCGAAATCATATATTTGCAACTTACAGTACCTCCAAAGAATTCAACCCCATCGTCGCTGTTTGAAACTACTTCGATGTGGTGTATGTCAGTTTTGCTGCCCACTCCTCCAAGAGTTAATCCGTTTATTTCATTTCCTGCCGACAATGACGTTCCAGAATGTCTTATGGATACGTAGCAAAATGTTCCACTATCATCGTTTGGATCAGTTCCTCCATAATCAGCTCTTTCGTCGTAAACAGGTATTCCTTCAATCTTAGCTTCACCGTTTTCGATGTTAACCGGAGCGTTTCCTAAAATAATAATACCACCCCATAATCCGCTAGTCTCAAGTGGAATAGAGCCGTTTAGGTCGTCGCTTTCTGCTGTGAAAATAATTGGCTCTGCCGCTGTCCCACATGCATTTATTTTGCCTCCACGACAAACAATCAATGCAGATGCATTTTCGCCTTGTCCGGGTTTTGCTCTGATGACAGTGCCGGGTTCAATGGATAAAACTTGACCGTCGTTAACAAATACAAGTCCATCAATAAGATATTCCTTGTCAGCAGTTAGAGTTGTTGTACCAATTCCGGTTCCGGTATCTTTTAATATAATAACCTCGTCAATTAGATATGGACTTTTGCGACACGAAGAAAATCCAAGTATTATAAAGATTGATATGATTACTAAAATATTATTTTTCATGTTCTTTGGTGTTAAATTCTTTTATAAGACTCGAAAATTCCAAACTCAAAGTTTAAATATATATATGCTGTGTTTTGCATATTTGCAGCCATTGGATACCAATCTTGATAGTTGAGTGAGGCTCTAATATTGTCGTTTATAATATATTCGACACCTCCAATAATTGCTGTTCCGTTTTTTGCAAGATTAAATGGAATGTTGTATCCACTAGGAATGTTGGAACTAAGTACATCGTACCTTGCAAAAATATTGATTTTTTCGGTAAGGTTATATACTGCAAATATATTATAGACGTATTCCCAATACCGACCGGATTCTTTTACCTCAGCTTGAGTTACAATTTCGGCGCCTAAGCGGAAAGTTTTTATGGGTTTAATTCCAATAAAAAATCCTGAAGTAATAATATCGCTAATTTTGCCGGTATATGATGAATGTAGTTTTAGTTTAATCTGTTCGATAGGAGAGTAGTCGATCCCAAAATTATAGACATATTTTAGAAATCCATTTTGCAAACTTAAATATTCTCCATTCATCATGCCTCCTTCAATGGAAAGCTTTGAGTTAAATTTATATTTAAAATTAAATCCCAAATCTGTACTTGATAAAAAACCATATTCATCAATAATTGATTTAAAAAGGTATCGCTTACCCCAGAATTTTTCTTGTGTTTTGTGTTGTTGATTATCTACAATGCCAAATGATAAAATAAAATTCTTTTGTGAATAAGACATTCCCACACTTCTAAGATATGCATCTCTTCTTATGAGTGAATATTGAGAATTATCGTCAGGGGTTCCGATATCGATTTTAATAAATCCTTTAAATCCATTGTTTAGATTAAAATCGTATCCGAGATAGGCACGTTTTACATCAAAGTTTGATTCATTGGCTGCCTCCGAAATTCCCTGATGGAAGTTTGAATAAATAAGAAACAGTGGTTTGCCGGTGATTTTGGTTGTGTCTGTTGGATTGGAAAAGACTGTCCAGAAGGTTGTAAATATTAAAAATAATAAGAGTACCGTTTTTTTCATTTTGATAATTTTCGTCAAAAATATGATTTTTATTCAAAATAATAAATTCTTAACATTAACTTAATAATAATTTAATGTTGGTAGATGCAACAAATAGGTCACCGCTACGCGGCTTGCACAAGTTTATTGATATGGGTTTTACAAATAGGGCGCCGCTATGCGGCTTGTAAAGTTTTGTCTGAATGTTTTTAAAATTTTATAAGTACATACCACTAATACACACACTTTAGTTAATTTTGCTAAAAGCGCTGAAA
>JAFGVU010000070.1 GCA_016937855.1 Bacteroidales bacterium
AACATAAAAAAATTTTTATCTTATTTGCATTTTATTGATTTTTTTATTTTTATTTTATTGATAATTAGAGTTTTACAAATCTAATTAGAATAATTATTAAAAAATAATTTTTTTTATAAACTATTTATTCTATCTTTGTCGTATCAAAAAAACAGTTACTATGTTTTGTAATTATAAACTTTAAGAATTGTAAGCAAACACTAATGGGATTCGAAAAAATAATAAATGCAGGTTTAAAAACCACAGTTCAAAGAATAGCAATTTTAGATTTTCTTGAAAACTCGGACGTTCACCCAAGTGCCGAGATGGTTTTTAATTATATTACTGAAAAATATCCAACAGTTACTTTAAGTACAGTTTATAATACGCTTGAAAAATTTGTTGAAAATAAAATTATTAATAAAGTTTTTACTATACAAGGCAAAGCCAGATACGATGCAAAAAATGAAAAACATCATCATCTTTTTGATAAAAATACCGGTGAATTTATTGATGTTTTTGATGACGGATTAAATGATGTAGTTGAAAAATATTTAAAAGAACATAAAATTTCAAATTTTAAAATAGATGATTTTCAAATAAATTTTACAGGAAAAATTTAAAAATAAATATAAAATATTAATTCGAAAAACAGAAAAATTTTAAACACTAAAAATTTAAAAATTATGAAAAAAGGTAAATTTCCATTATTAGGTGACAAATTCCCAAAACTAAAGGTTAAAACTACTCACGGTATGAAAAACATTCCGGGTGATTACGAAGGAAAATGGTTAGTTCTATTTAGCCACCCCGGCGATTTTACACCTGTTTGCACTACTGAGTTTATTGAATTTGCAAAAAAAGATGCTGAATTTAAGGCTTTAAATGCTGAATTGATAGGTTTATCAGTTGACCAAGTTTTTTCTCATATCAAATGGGTAGAATGGATTAAAGATAATATGGACGTTGAAATACCTTTCCCTGTTATTGCTGACGAAATGGGACATGTTGGTTCAAAATTAGGAATGTTACACCCCGGAAAAGGAACAAATACTGTTAGAGCGGTATTTATTGTTGACCCTCAAGGAATTAACAGACTTATTTTATATTATCCACAAGAAATTGGTAGAAATATTGACGAAGTATTGCGTTCATTAAAAGCTCTTCAAACCTCTGATGAATTTAAAGTTGCTACTCCTGCAAATTGGCCTAACAATGATATTTTTGGCGACAAAGTTATTGTTCCACCTGCAAGTGATGAAAAAACAGCTAAAGAAAGATTAAATGACAAATCAATTGAATGCAAAGATTGGTGGTTATGCTACAAAAGTCTATAAAATTATTTAATTAAGCTTTATTTATAAGCGGTTGTAAAATTTTTGCAACCGCTTTTTTTGTATATTTTTAGTAACTTATAACAAAAAAAATCAAAAAACAAAGTCATTCGTCAAAATTAATATTAAATTTAAAAAAAATTTGCAAATATTATTTTTTTTAACGTACCTTTGTGGTTACATTAACTATACCTATATAACATTAACCTAACAATTTGTTCTATGAGAAAAATTTATTTTTTATTTATTATTGTTCTTGGTTTATTTATTAATCAAGCTCAAGCTCAGATTGATTCAACTCTCTCTAGAGATTTACAAAAACAACAGTTAAAAAGTTTTATCAGTAGTCTTCCCTTAGCAAGTTATCAACAATCATTTGATGATATGGATAAATCTGATCGCCCTGATTTACGTGCTGAACACGATTTTTTAATGACTTTTGACCCATATCTTGGCTATGTTCCAAAAGAAAGACTATTTGAAGCATATAGAATAACCAAACAGAGATTATCTGATGGTAAAAATCCTATACCCGGAGCAACGTGGACAGAGCGTGGTCCGAATAATGTTGGTGGTAGAACAAGAGCTTTGATGTTTGACCCTAATGATGTTACGAACAAAAAAGTTTGGGCTGGTGGTGTTGGTGGTGGTTTGTGGTATAATAATGACATAACTAATGCTGCTTCAACGTGGCAAAGAGTAGATGATTTTTGGAGTAACATCGCAATAACTTGTATTGCTTATGACCCAACTAATACTCAGGTGTTTTATGTTGGAACCGGTGAAGGTTTTTATAACGCTGATGCAATTTATGGTGGCGGTATTTGGAAAACTTCTGATGGTGGTGCAACATGGGCACAACTTGCAAGTACTGATCCCGGACAATATCCAAGTGGTTCAAATTTTACTAATGTTCATGATATTATTGTTAATTCTTCGGGGGATGTTTTTGTTGCAGCAAAAGGATATTACATTAACAGAGGAGGTGTTTTAAAATCTACAGATGGTGGAGCTACTTGGAATGTTGTCTTATCTCCCTACAATGGGATTGGTGTTCCTGCCAATACAACTATTTATGATAGAGGTACTGATTTAGAAATTGCATCTAACGGAGATATTTATGCAACAATTGGACAATTCAGCACCGGGAAATTATATAAAACCACAAATAATGGAACTTCGTGGACTGATATAACGCCAGCAACAGGAGGTAATCGTATTGAGGTTACAGTTGCTCCTTCTAATTCAAGCGTATTATATGCCGTTGCCGATGATGGCACTGGTAGTGTTGCTTGGTTTAAAAAATCAACAAACGGAGGAACCAGTTGGACAAATGTTACAATTCCAAAATATTTAGAACAATCATGTTCTTATGGTTCAAGTGATTACACAAGAGGACAGGCTTGGTATGATTTAATTTTGGCGGTTCATCCTACTAATCCTGATGTTGTTTATGCTGGTGGAATTGACATTAACAGATCAATTAATGGAGGATCCACTTGGAGTACAATTTCGTATTGGACAGGTGTTTGTAGAGATGAAGTTCACGCTGATCAACATGCAATAGCTTTTAGACCTGGAGCAAATAACGAAATGGTTTTTGGTAACGACGGAGGAGTATATTATTCTTCTAATTCCGGTAATTCAGGGGTTGCTAATCCTACTTTTGACATTAGTGTAAATGGGTATAATGTAACACAATTTTATAGCTGTGCTATGCTTAATTCTTCCGGCTCTAATTATTTCCTTGCCGGTGCTCAGGATAATGGTTCGCATAAATTTACTGTAGCCGGAATAAATTCTACAACAGAAGTTACCGGTGGTGATGGAGCATTCTGCTTTATTGATCAGGATAATTCAAATTATCAAATAACTTCATATATAAATAATTATTGGTATCGTTCAACTAATGGTGGTGCAAGTTTTTCTGGTATAACATCTTCAACCTCAGGACGTTTTATAAACCCTGCTGATTATGATAATGATGCAGATATAATATATTCTGCTGCAGGAGACGATCAGCTTTATAGGGTAAGTGGGATTACCGGAGCTATTACGGCTACAACTAAGACTTGTGCTTTAGGTGGCACTCAGGCTTCTGCTATAATTGCATCTCCTTATTCTGCTAATACATTGTTCGTGGGGACAGATTTAGGTGAAGTCTTCAAAATAACTAATGCAAATGGAGCTACTCTTACTTCTACTCAAATAGATGGAGGAAGTTTACCCGCAGGTTATATTTCATGCATTGAAGTTGGTGCATCAGACAATCAACTTTTAGTTACATTTTCCAGTTACGGTGTGCAACATGTTTGGGAAACTTTAAATGGCGGTGGAACTTGGACTGATAAAACAGGTAATTTACCTGACATGCCTGTCCGTTTTGCATTATACAATCCCAATGACAGGACACAAGTATTGCTTGCAACCGAAATAGGCACTTGGAGTACTACCGATGTAACTGCTGGAACTCCCGATTGGGATCCAACTAATTCCGGTTTAGCAAATGTTAGATGTGATTATTTGCAATATCGCTCATCTGATAAAATGGTGGCAGTTGCTACTCATGGACGTGGTTTATATACTTCTGATTGTTTTTCTATTCCAATGACTTATGTTTCTTCAACTACAACACAAAATAACACTTCCGATGTTGCTTTAGGAACAACTAATGCCGAAATTATCGGTATTGAAATTGTAACATCAGGAAGCACAAGCCCCTTAGACGTAACTTCATTTACTATAAATACAACAGGAACAACAAATGCTCTTGCTGATATTGATAATGCAAAAATTTATTACACCGGATCAAGCTCAACTTTTGCAACAACAAATCAGTTTGGAACAACAGTAGCAGTTCCAAATGGTTCGCATGTAGTAAACGGAACTCAAACACTATTTGCAGGCACAAATTATTTTTGGCTTGTTTATGATATTGATGCTGCTGCAACAGCCGGGGATTTTGTTGATGCACAATGTACTTCATTAACTGTTGGTACTGCAAAAACCCCAACGGTTACAAATCCTGCCGGAAATAGAAAAATTGTAGCTGATCCGTGTTTGGTTACAACTTATCCTTATACTCAAAATTTTGATAGCTGGACAACAAGTTCTCCGGTAACTGCATGTACAGGTGATGGAACAGTTACTTTTGAAGAATGTTGGACAAATGTTGTTGAAGGTGGTATTGATTGGGATATTTTTGCCGGATCAACAGCATCGTCCGGAACAGGTCCATCGAGTGACCATACAACCGGTTCTGGAAATTATTTATACACAGAATCTTCTGGTACTTGCCAGGGGGTAGGTTATATAACTTCTCCTCCTTTTGATTTTTCTTCTTTTACAGATGCTACTCTTTCTTTTTGGTATCACATGTATGGAGTGGCAATGCAAACAATGTCTGTTCAAGTGTCAACAAATGGTGGTTCTACCTGGTCTGCTGATGTTTGGTCTCTTTCTGGTGATCAAGGAAATTCATGGATTCAAGCAACAATTGATTTAACTGCTTATGCTGGTCAAAGTAATGTTGTTTTAAGGTGGACGGGTGATTTAAGCTCAAATTCAAGTTTTACATCAGACATGGCAATTGATGACATAAATGTTGATGGAAATATCGCAGTTACTTCGATTGTCTGGGACGGATCTGTTAGCTCAGACTGGCAAACTTTAAATAATTGGACACCGAATACTGCAATTCCAACTTCTTCTGACAATGTAGTTATTCCTAACGGTATGCCTAATTATCCTCTAATTGATGATGGTGTAACAACTGCTGAATGTAATAATGTTACAATTGAAAATGCTGCAAATGTAACAATTGCTCCAAACGGACAAATGACTGTTTTCGGAGAAATTACTAATGGTGCAGGTAATGCCGGTTTGTATATTCAATCCGATGCAACCGGAACCGGCTCGCTTATACATAATTCAACCTCGGGTGTTGATGCAACGGTTGAACTTTTCTTTGAGGCTACTCCTCGCAGATGGCACATGATCGCTTCTCCGGTTACCGCCGCTCCCCTAACTGTTTTTCCTTCTACTGCTAATTTATATGTTTACGATGAAACAACTGCTGATTATTGGACAGGAATAAATTATGATGCCGGTAGTGTGATTGGTTGGGTGCCTCCATCTGGCAATATGATTGTTGCTAAGGGATATGTTTTTAATGGTAATCAATCTACATTTAATTTCACCGGACAATTAAATCAAAATACAGCAACAAATGCTTTGAATGTTATTTATACAAATCATGGTGTAAATGCTCCCAATGGTGCTTCTTACAATGATTTTGATGGTTGGAATTTCTTCGGAAATCCATATACTTCTGCAATAGATTGGAACAACGCAGGTATTAATCATGCTGCAGCAAATCTTCTTGACGCAGTTTATTATTACGATGATAAAGTTAATCATACTTATGCAAGTTATGTGAATGGCACTGGAACAAACGGCGGAACTCGCTACATTCCTGCTATGCAAGGATTTTTTGTTAAAGGTGATGCCTCCGAAACTCCTGTTAGTATTCTTAATATTCCGGCTTCTGCTTTAGTTCATAACAGTCAAGCTTTTTGGAAAGATGATATGCTTGATGCAGCTAAAAATACATTGAATTTGTCTGTTATTGTTGGCAATTTTGAAGATGAAACAGTTGTTAGATTTGATGATAATGCTACTAATGGTATGGATAATAAATTTGATGCTTATAAATTATTTACTTGGGAAGACGATGTGCCTCAAATTTTTACAAAAATTGATGGTGCTTCAACTGAATATTCAATAAATACTCTTTCTCTATTAAACAATGATCAAATTTTATCAATACCTTTAATTGTTGAAACTAAAGCTGAAAAATTTGTTATTACTGTTAACGAATTAAACTTTGATAATACCAATGTTTATTTAAAAGACAACAGTAGTTCAAGTGCAAATAACTTTATTCAGTTAAGTAATCTTCAATCTTATGTGTTTACCCGCTCTACACTTGATAATAAAAATAGATTTGAACTTGTTTTTGAAAAATCTAAAACTCAGATCAATGATTTTGCAACACCTAAACTTGTGATATATCCAAATCCAAGTAGCGGAAGTTTTTACTTAAATGTTGCTGATTATCAAGGTGACTACGATGTTATTGTTACCGATGTTGCCGGTAAAATAATTTATCAAAATAGTTTTTCGGGTAAAGAAATTCAAAATATTGAATTAAATAAATCACAAGGAATCTATTTTATAAATGTTAAAATAAATAATCAACAAACTTTAATTCATAAGGTCGTTATACAATAATTAAATAATATATTGAACTCCGAATTCATTTGGAGTTCTTTTTTAAAACATAACCTGAAAACTTTTTTATTATGAAAAAAACATTTTTTTTAATCGTTCTTAACCTTTTTATCGTTGGTTTTATTTTTGGACAACAATCTGTTGATTTTAAAACCAATCAACACTCTATAAATAGTCCTGTAGTTCATCCAACTAAGGTAAGTACTGCAATTTATCATGATGTTTTGCCGTCATTAAAAGATCTGCCTCCGGTAGATGCGAGTTATTATCTTCAAAATACTAATAAATTAGCGTGGGATAGACAAGAAGACATAAAAGATGCAGATTATTCAAATTGGGAACCAATGGGGCCAGATCCTGCCTGGCAAAATTTCATGGGTGGTGTTCAGCAACCAAAAGGACTTTCAAAAAATTTTACTGGACAAAGCAGTCCATATTTGCCATCGGATTGCAATGGAACAGTTGGTCCTAATCACTTTTTTCAAACCGTAAATTCTACTTATGCTGTTTATGATAAAAACGGCACCCAAGTTATAGCTCCAACAGCTATGAATACTTTGTTTACAGGCGTTGCCGGTGCTTCATATAACGATGGAGACCCTTTAATTTTATGGGATGAAGATGCTGGCAGGTGGTTAGCTGTCGAATTTTCACATTCTGGAACACCAGATTATATGCTTTTTGCAATTTCACAAACATCAGACCCTACAGGTTCATGGGACAGATGGTCATTTGTTATGAATGGTATGCCTGATTATGAAAAGGTAGGAATTAATAGTGACGGTTATTTTATGGGAACAAATACTTATACAGGAGATGATGTTTATGTATTTGAAAGAGATGAAATGATTGCAGGTTCTGCAAGCCCTCAAATGATACAATTTGAAAATCCTAACAGACCAAATCCTACTTCTTTTAATGTTATTGTCCCTCTTGATGGTGACGGAGCGTTTAATTCAGACAATGCAAGATTTATGGCTATTAACGATGATGCTTGGGGTTATGAAGTTAACAGTAATAAAGATGAAATCTGGATTTTTGATTGCGTTGTTGATTGGAATACTCCTTCTAATTCAACTTTTGGCCGTTCACAGGTTATAGTTGTTTCTGATTTTGATACTAAATTTAATGCTTGGGGTGTTGGAGATTTGCCTCAGACAGGGGGATCTCAATTATTAGATGCAAACCCATACGTTTTAATGACAAGAGTTCAATTTAAAAACATTGGAGGAGAGCAATTAGCAGTATGTACGCATACTGTAGATGTTGATAATACAAATCATGCAGGACTTAGATGGTATCAGTTAAGATATAACTCAACTAGTTCTGCCTGGGAAATTAAACAAGAAGGGACTTACGCTCCTGATGCTCTTTCTAGATGGATGGGGAGTATTGCAATGAATGATGTGGGACAAATTGCACTAGGATATAGTGTTACTAGTGCAACAATGAGTCCCCAAATTAGATATACCGGACAAACTTCGTGTGCACCAACAGGTGTTATGGATATTGCAGAACAAACTGTGGCAACTACCTACACTTCAGGATATCAATCTTCATATACTAGATGGGGTGATTATTTTTTAACAACTGTTGATCCAACAGACAATACTACTTTTTGGTGTTCTATCGAATATTATAGCTCTGGTAAAAAAACGCAGATATTCTCTTTTACTTTAGACGAAGCATGTGCTGCTCCTACTGTTAGTGGTGTTTCTCCGTCAAGTTTATACGAAGATAGAGGTAAACAACTTACAGTAACGGGGTCAGATATGGTTGGTTGTTCTTTTACTATTGGAGGTGTTTCAGGAACTGTTGTTTCTAACGACGGAAGCACTGCAGTTGTTACTTTCCCCGCAGGAAATTACACAAATG
>JAFGVU010000071.1 GCA_016937855.1 Bacteroidales bacterium
AAAAGCGATATCACTTCCAACAATACAAAGATGAAATATATGCCGTAAGTAACAAAAAACTTGAGTAGTGTTTTCATCCGAATAAACTAATTTAAGAATGGATATAACCCACATATTTTGCTTAAAAGGCAAAATACTTATCCCATTTAATGGGGATATGGATTTCCTAAGTCCTCTTTTTGAGAAAAAAAATGCTTTTTATTATCTCATCAAGAAAGAAAACTTATCCACATTTTTCAGTGCCACACCCGTTCCTCTAACTACAGCACGTAATGGATCTTCTGCAATATGGAATTGAATGTTAATCTTTTCGGTTAAGCGTTTATCTAACCCGCGCAATAAAGCACCTCCTCCGGCTAAATAAATTCCTTTACGCACAATATCGGCATACAATTCGGGAGGCGTTTGTTCTAATGCACTTAAAATTGCAGCTTCTATTTTCGAAATAGATTTTTCCAAACAATGAGCAATTTCTTGATACGAAACCGGCACTTCCAATGGTAAGGCAGTCATTCTGTTCGGTCCATGAACGATATAATCTTCGGGAGCATCATCTAAGTCGGTTAGAGCAGCTCCGGCGTTGATTTTAATCAACTCTGCCGTACGTTCTCCTACTCTAATATTGTGTTGACGACCCATATAATCTTGAATATCAGCCGTTAAATCATCGCCTGCAATACGTATAGATTTATTAGAAACAATTCCTCCTAAAGATATTACGGCAATTTCTGTTGTTCCACCACCAATATCTACAATCATATTTCCTTCGGGAGCTTCCACATCAATACCAATACCAATAGCTGCTGCCATAGGCTCATAAATCATATAGACATCTCTACCTCCGGCATGTTCTGAAGAATCGCGAACAGCTCTAATTTCAACTTCGGTAGAACCTGAAGGAATACAAACAACCATTTTTAACGATGGTGCAAACAAACGAGGTTTGTTGTTAATCATTGCAATCATGCCTCTAATCATTTGTTCTGCTGCATAGAAATCGGCAATTACTCCATCTCGCAAAGGACGAACAGTACGAATATTTTCGTGTGTTTTACCATGCATCTGACGGGCCTTTTCGCCAATTGCTATCAACTTATCTGTTCTACGATCTAAGGCAACTACCGATGGTTCGTCCACCACTATTTTATCGTTACAAATAATAATGGTATTAGCTGTACCAAGGTCGATTGCTATTTCTTGTGTAAATGAAAACAGTCCCATATTGATTTTTTTATGTTTTTTGTAAGATTTACTTTCAATTGATTCAGTGTTAAATTGTCAATTGAAATTGGCTAATTGATTTAGTGTTTAAAATGACGTACGCCTGTTGTTACCATGGCAATATTATTTTCGTTGCAATAGTCTATTGTCAAATCATCACGTACAGAACCTCCCGGTTGTATTACAGCATTAATACCTACATTACCGGCTATTTCTACACAATCCGGAAAAGGGAAAAATGCGTCAGATGCCATCACAGCTCCCGTTAAATCGAAACCGAACGATTGAGCTTTTTCAATGGCTTGTTTCAAGGCATCTACACGCGAGGTTTGACCTACTCCACTGGCAAGCAATTGTTTACCTTTTGCTAAAATGATAGCATTTGATTTGGTGTTTTTTACCAATTTATTGGCAAAAAGCAAATCTTCTATTTGAGAGGTTTCCGGCGATTTTTTAGTAACCAACTTTAAATCGGACTCTTGTTGTATGCTATTGTCTTTATCTTGAACCAACACACCATTTAATAAAGAACGGAATTGTTTGTTGGCAGTTTGTGTTTGTTTTTGAATTAATATAATACGATTCTTTTTCTGAGTAAGAATTTCTAAGGCATCCACATCGTAATCGGGAGCAATAATTACTTCAAAAAATAATTTATTAATTTCTTCGGCAGTAACCTTATCCAACACGGCGTTAGTTATTAACACTCCCCCAAAAGCTGAAACAGGATCGCCTGCTAAAGCATCGTTCCATGCATCAATCAAATTTTTACGAGAGGCTAACCCACATGCATTGTTATGTTTAAGTATGGCAAATGTAACATCGTCAAATTCGTTTATCAAATTTACAGCGGCATCAATATCTAACAAGTTATTGTATGAAATTTCTTTGCCTTGCAATTGTTCAAACATTTCTTCAAACTTACCAAAGAAAAATCCTTTTTGATGAGGATTTTCACCATAACGAAGCACTTTTGCATTGTTTTCGCTATAGCGAAACGCACTTCCTTGTTCGGCATCAAACCAATTAAAAATAGCCGAATCATAATCCGACGATACTGCAAAAGCTTCTTTTGCAAACCATTTTCTGTCTTCTAAAGTAGTTTGCGCACCATTATTCTGAAGCAATTCGTACAAAGGTTCGTATTGAGCTTTTGAAGCAACAATTACTACATCTTTAAAGTTTTTAGCAGCAGCGCGTATTAAAGAAATACCGCCTATATCAATTTTTTCTATGATTGATTGTTCTTGTGCCCCTGAAGCAGCTGTTTCTTGAAAAGGATATAAATCAACAATAACTAAATCAATTTCAGGTATCTCATACTGTTCTGTTTGTTGCAAATCCGTTTCGTTATCTCTGCGACAAAGTATTCCTCCAAAAACTTTTGGATGTAAGGTTTTAACACGACCACCTAAAATGGAAGGATAACTGGTTAAACTCTCTACCGATTGACAAGGTAATTGCAACGATTCGATAAAAGATTGGGTGCCACCCGTAGAAATGAAACGCACACCCTCTTGGTGTAATTTTTTTAGTAGTTGGTCTAAATTATCTTTGTGATAAACAGAAACCAGCGCAGTCTTAATTCTCTTAATATCAGTCATTTATATTATTTATATTTATGCTTGGCAAAGTTATTAAAAATAAACAAATGTTACACAATAAATTAGCAATAAATTTATGAAGCCTTAGAAACAGCCTATTCATAGTTGTGGGCGATTTTTTAACAACTACGAATACCTCACTTAAATATACACATAGTATCCCATTCGTATTTTTAGCGTTTATAAAAAAGTGTTTTCAGAAGAGCTACTCTATAGCCTATAAATAAGGTAACTACAGAAAGCCCACAGCCATTACATAATTTTAATAAATATATTTACGACTAATTTATTTAAAAGCTGTATATTCGCATCTTAAATTTTATAAAACAACTACATGGAAAAAATCAGTTATGCGCTAGGGCTTAGTATCGGGAACAACATAGTAAACACCGGCATCAAAAATTTAAACTTGTCGAAATTGGCAAAAGGTATTGAAGATATTATTGAATCAAAAACACAAGAAATCTCTACAAACGAAGCACAAGAAATTTTAAAC
>JAFGVU010000072.1 GCA_016937855.1 Bacteroidales bacterium
GCAACTACTCCAACAACAACAGATAACTGTTCAGGAACAATAACCGGAACAACTTCAGATCCATTAACTTATACAACCCAAGGAACTCATATTATTACTTGGAATTTTGATGATGGAAATGGTAATTCTATTGATGTTACACAAAACGTTATAGTTGATGATATTACAAATCCTAATCCTGATGAAATTAGTTTGGCTGATGTTTTAGAAGTATGTGAATTAACATCATTAACCGCTCCATTTGCAACAGACAATTGTTCCGGAAGTATTACAGGAACAACTACAACTGTTTTCCCAATCACAGAACAGGACACAACAATTGTAACATGGGTATTTGATGACGGAAATGGAAATATTACAACACAAGAACAATTAGTTATTTTAACTGATGATGTTGTGCCAACGGTAATTACACAAGACATTGATGTATATCTAGACGTAAATGGGTTTGCTTCAATCTCATATTTAGATATTGACAACGGAACTTATGATAATTGTTTGTTGGTTTCTATGGCTCTTGATATTACTGAATTTACTATTGATGATATTGGTGTAAACACTGTTGTTCTTTATGCTTACGATTATGCCGGAAATACGGGTGTAAATACAGCATCTGTAACAGTAATCGATCCAACTATTAACATTAATTCGCTAAATGATGCTAGTATTGTTATTTATCCAAATCCTTCTTCTGGAATTTTTAATATTGAATCTGAAATTTTATCTACTATTGTAATAACAGATGTTACAGGTAGAGTAATTTTAACTACTGATTTGATAAATAAAAACACCGAAATTGATTTAAGTAATTATGGAAATGGTGTTTATTTTATCTCGTTTATTTTAGATAATAAAACAACAACCAGAAAAATAATTATTCAATAACAGACTTTAAAATTAAAGAATTATCCGTTTTTTTTAGCTTTTATACTATTATATAAACGAAGATTAAAACGGATAATTTTTTTGAAAAAAATTATTCAGTAAAATAATAAAAAATAAAAATATGAAATTAATAAACTCTACAATAATAATTTTTATTCTGTTTTTAATATCAATAAGCACTTCTGTTGCTCAAAATAATAAAACAGTTGCAAAGTTGGCTCCCGGTAATGCATTAGAATTTGACGGAGTAGATGACAATATTGAATTTTCAATTTTACCTATTACAAGCTCTGTTTATACAATTTCAGCCTGGGTAAAACCTAATGTTTTAGTCGGTGCACATCAAATTGTTAGTGCCGGTCATACTACTATTTTTAATCAAGCTATACAATTTAGATTAGATGGCGAACAACTAGAATTTGGTGCAAACATTGGTTCTTCAACATTGAACAAAATAACCGGTGATGTGCCTCTTAATCTTAATCGCTGGAATCATGTGGCGGTTGTTTTTAATAATTCTAATGTTACGTTATACGTAAATGGACACAACGCAGGAACCGGAACAGTTGACATGACGGGACTAAATGTTGATATTTTTCACATAGGAGCAAAAATAGACGCTCTTGGAGGAATGATGTTTTTTGATGGTGAAATTGACGAAATTTGTATATGGAGTTCTGCTCTTTCAGAAACTCAACTTAGAGATGTTATGTACACAGAATTAGTTGGAAATGAATCAAATCTTGAAGCATATTTTAATTTTAATGCCACTTCGGGAACATTATTAGAAGATTTAACATCAAATTCTTACGACGGAACTTTAACAAATATGTCTAATGTTTGGATAGAAAGTTATGCATTGGTTGTGCCTGAAACTCTGCCGGCTACAAATAATCAACAAGAAAGTTTTACTGCTAATTGGCTAATTCCTGTTACAGGAACAGCTGACGGATATTTCCTTGATGTATCGACAGACAGTCTTTTTAATTCTTTTGTTGTTGAAAGACAAAATGTTACAGCTAATTCTTTTGAAGTAACTGGTTTGCATTCAGGAACTAAATATTTTTACCGTGTTTGTGCTTATAAATCAATTTTGGGAGACATTGGTGCATGGCATTACAATGCTCCAATTATTGCTTATACCGATCCGGCTACATTAGTTCCAAATACTCAGGCTCAGGGAATTGTTGTGAGCAATATTACAAATTATGGTGCTACTTTAGACTGGACACGTGGTGACGGAGAAAGATGTGTTGTTTTTGTATTAGAAGGAAATTCCGGCCAACCTGCTCCTGTTAATGAAGTTGCATACACAGCTAATTCTGAATTTGCAATGGGTGATGAAATTCCTGAAACAGGGTGGTATTGTGTTTATAATGGAACAGAAACAAACGTTGTTCTCACAAGTTTGAATTCAACAATGGAATATCGTGCAATGGTAATAGAATATAACGACGGTGTTACTAATGAAAAATACTTAAATGTAACTTCTACAAATAACCCTGTAAATTTTACAACTCTTACTTTTGATGAAGTTATTGTGTCAAATTTTGTTTCTCCTGATGGAAATGGCAAAAATGACGTGCTTGTAATTCAAGGTTTAGAAATATTATCAGAATATCAATTTTATATATTAAACAGCAATGGTGCTATTATTTATCAAACCGACAATTATGACAATAGTTGGAATGCAACATATAACGGCAACGAATTACCCAATGGGACTTATTACTACATTATAACTGATGGAAATATTTCTCAAAAAGGAACCATAACTGTAATAAGATAAGAAATAAAATTGATCATTATTTTTCAAAACTCAAAAAAATAAAATTATGAAAAAATATATATTTATAATACTGATAATATTCTTAAATATTTCCACAAAAGCACAGGAAATGTTAAATTATAATCTTTACACACAAAATCCTTATCTGTATAATCCGGCTTATACTATTGACAAACCGGTAGTTAGCGCGTTTTTAAATTCTCATATACAATGGATGGGTTTTGATGGTGCTCCTGAAACAAACACTTTTGGTATTCACGCTCCTATAACAAAAAATATGGGACTCGGGGTATCTATTTATAACCAAAAACACGGAATAATTAATAATTTTAATGCAAGATTAAGCTACGGATATCGTGCTTTATTCTCTGATAATCATTATCTTCAGTTTGGAACAGCAATGGGAATAACTAACGATATTTTGAATATTTCCAATACAGTTGGAGTTGATGTTACTGATGAAAATTTATCTTCGGATTATTACAACATGACAAGTTTTTCGGCTGGGGTAGGAGTTTTATATTATATCAATGGTTTTGAAGTTCAGGCAATTATGCCTCAGGTTTACGAACGAAATCTTGCGAATTTTTATACTATCGGCGTTTTAGCCTATAATTTCAAACCTCAAGATGCTACATGGGGATTAAAACCTTCTGTAATGGCTAGAGGCGGCAATACAAGCCCTTTGCAATTTGATGCAAATATTATGGCTGACTGGAAAGAAACTGTTTGGGCACAAGTTGGTTATCGTTCAAACAAAAGTATGATTGCTAGTGTTGGCGTTAACATTAAAGGTATTGGAATTGGTTATGCTTATCAGGCTAATTCTAACCCAATAGCAGTTGCTTCAAATGGAACTCATGAAATACAACTAATTGTTAATTTCGGAGAAAAATTCTTTGACGAAAAATCCGGTAAAACAACTGTTACAGGTCGTGTTCAAACTTATACCGAAAAAGAGCCGATACAAACTAACATTGTTATTTCAGAAGATGGAAAAGAAGTTAAAACTATCACTACTGATGAAAATGGTTATTATACTATGGATTTAAAATCCGGCAAAACTTACGATGTTAAAATCGACGAAGACGGATACAAGCCTTATAATGAGATGCTTACTGTTGCTAAAGATGAGACCGATAAGTCGTCTGACTTTTTGTTAATTTCCGAAAAAACTAATGTAAATGGTGTTGTTACTGATAAAAATAATAAACCAATCGGGGCTGACATCAAAGTTTTTGAAGGAAATAATGAAATTTTAACAACTACTTCTAATCCTTCAACTGGTGCGTATGACATGGTTCTTGAACCAGGTAAATCCTATTCTTTCGAAGTTAAAGCAACAGATTTTATTGACAAAAAAGAAGATGTGAAAGTAACCGACAAAGCTGAGAATTTCAATCATAATATTGTTCTTTCTGCTTTGGTTACTGAAATCAATGTTCAAGGTTCAATTACAGACAAAAAAGATGGTTCAAAAGTACCTGCTGAATTAGTTATATACAAAGATGGTTCGAAAATAGATAACATTAATACAACTGGTGATTATAAAGTTGAACTTAAAACAGGTAGTTCGTATAAATTAGAATACAAAGCTACTGACTACGCAACCAAAGAAATAACAATTGACTTAACAGGTGAAAACAATAACGACCAAACTCACAATGTTGCACTTGAAAAAGTAGATGATATTTTTGATATTGGAAACATAGAATTTGAAACAGGAACTTTCAGTCTGTCGCCAAAATCTATTATCACTCTAAATGAACTTGTAGAATTGATGAAAATATATGATAATATTACAGTAGAAATTGATGGACACACTGATGACGTAGGTAGTGATGAAAGTAACATCAAACTTTCTCAAAACAGAGCAAAAGTTTGTGCTAATTATCTTCTATCTAAAAATGTTGATCCAACTAGAATATTTATCAATTCCTACGGAGAAAGTAAACCTATTGTTCCTAATAATTCTCCTGAAAATAGAGCTAAAAACAGAAGGGTTGAACTAAAAATTAACGAATAAGAGAGTTTTTTATTATTTATATTTCTATTTTTTGAAAGCCGGATTTATGTTCGGCTTTCTTCGTAAATTGTATACCAAATTGTTAAAATAATTCCGAGAATTATTTTTTACAAGTTGTTATGCCGATTGACTTTAAAACCGATTTTAAGAAAATGAA
>JAFGVU010000073.1 GCA_016937855.1 Bacteroidales bacterium
ATGACATAAAAAAAGCAGTAAAACACTATGAGTTTGTCCATATACGATGCAGTGAACCAGTCGAAGTGGCATTAACATTTGAAAAAAGTTTTTTGAGTTTTTGCTGTTTTAGGTAGCGAATGTATATGTCCTACGGACAAAGTAAAAAACGAAGTGCTCCTTTTTTTACTAATGTTGAAGTCCTACGGACTAAAACCTGATTAAGGAATTAGAGTTTATTTGCCAAATATATGTCGTAAATAATTAAGTATCAACAAGAGTTTTGCCCGTAGGGCATTAACATTAGTAAAAAACTTGCTAAAGTTTTTTACTGTTTTCGCGTAGCGAATAAATATTTTGAATAATGGTCAGCTCCGCACAACAACTAATACAAACTGCAAAAAGTCATAAAATAAATTGTTGTAAAACAGAGTTAATAACTTTGAGTGAATTTATGTGTAAAAAATGCTGATTTTTTTTAAATTTGGCAAATTGTATAATTTATAGATTGAAATATGTCTTTTATTGTAATAGAAGGTTTAGATGGAGCAGGAAAATCAACACAAATTGAACTGTTAAAGCAGTATCTGAAGGCAAAAGATATTGAATCGGAATATATTCATTTTCCTACTGTTGATTCTCCGATATTTGGGAATATGATTTCTCGTTTTTTGCGCGGAGAGTTTGGTAGTCTCGATCAAGTTGACCCATATCTTGTAGCTTTGTTATTTGCCGGTGACAGGTTTAATCTTGCAAATCAAATTCGTGATTGGCAGAATCAAGAAAAAGTAGTTATTAACGATAGATATGTTTATTCAAATATTGGTTTTCAGTGTGCGAAGTTGAACTCAGATGAGGAAGCACAAAAACTGTTTGATTGGATTTTTGATTTGGAGTACAATTATTTTAAAATTCCAAAACCGGATTTGAATATTTTTCTTGATGTTCCGTTTGAGTTTACCAAACAACGTTTGACTGAAAATAGGAGTGGGAGTGATAGAGATTATCTTGAAGGTAAAGTTGATATTCATGAGTCAAATCTTGATTTTCAAAAAAATGTAAGAAAAACTTACATTAAAGCTGTCGAAAAAGATGATGGTTTAATTAGAATTGATTGCAGCGATGAGTCAGGAAACATGCTTTCTGCTGATGAAATATCAAAAAAAATTATTAAAGAAATAGAATCTAGAAAATTGATTTAAAACTAACTTAAAACTAAAAAAATTATGAAATTATTAAGGAATTTTAGTCGCATTTTTGTTGGACTTGTCTTTATTTATTCTGGTTTTGTTAAAGTTGTTGACCCACTTGGGTCGGCATATAAATTTGGAGATTATTTTGTTGCTATGAATCTCGAGTTTCTTGGGAGTTTAGCCTTAACATTTGCTATTTTGATGTCGGTTGCCGAATTACTAATTGGGATCGCTCTTTTATTTAATTTGTTACCAAAAATTGCAAGTTGGGCAGTGCTATTATTTATGGCATTATTTACTCCTTTAACACTTTGGTTGGCTGTTGCAAATCCGGTGTCGGACTGCGGGTGCTTTGGTGATGCCTTAATCCTTACAAACTGGGAAACTTTCTTTAAAAATGTTGTGATTCTTGTATTTGTTGTAATTATTTTTCTACAGCGTAATAAATTTAAACCAGTTTATACAACATTTTGGCAATGGATTTTAGGTGTTGCTTTTGCAGGAGTTTCATTTTGGCTTACTTTCTATTGCCTTTTCAATTTGCCTGTAATCGATTTTAGACCTTACCATATTGGAGCGAACATTCAGGAAGGTATGGCAATTCCTGATGAAGAAAAAAACAATGTTGATGTTTACGAAAGTATATTTATTTATGAGAAAAATGGAGAGCAAAAAGAGTTCACAACCGAAAATTTGCCTGATTCTACATGGACTTTTGTTGATGCAGAGCACAAATTAGTTAAAGAAGGATATCATCCACCAATTCATGACTTTACCATTGAACCTGTTTATTTGCCTGGGATTAGCCCCGAACTTGTGGATGAGATTTATGTAAACCTTTATGACGCACAGTTTGCGTTTACTAAAGATTCAGAGACTGAGTTATATACAATCGAGTCCTTACCTGATAGTTCATGGACTTTTGAAGAAATTGTTTATGAAGAGGAGTTAGACCCATATCTAATTAAACTTATTTACCTTACACCATCAGGAGATGAGGAAAATTATAATATTTTTAACAGACCCGGAGACTCTTATGTTTTTCTTGATGCAGAATACGAAATGGAAACCAATTTCCAGGCAATTCCTTATGGTGAAGATATCACAGATCTTGTGTTGGCAGATGAGAACTATTTCTTCTTTTTGGTAATGACACACGTTGATGACGCTAAAACAGAGGCATTGGAGAAATTGAATAAAATTGCAGCATTTTGCCAGCAGGCTGACATTAAGTTTTACTGCTTAACAGCCTCAAATGCTGAAGAAATTGTAGCTTTTTCAGAGCAACACGATCCTGTCTATGATTTTTATAATACCGATCCTATTACCCTTAAGACTGTTGTTAGGTCTAATCCGGGATTGGTATTACTTAAAAATGGCACAATAATCAACAAATGGGCTTCAAAAAACATTCCCGATGTTAACGATTTGCAAAAAGACCTACTTGCTACTTCCTTAAGTGAGCATAAAGCTGATATGGAAAATAATCTGGCTATAACTTATGCACTGGCATTGTTGCTGATTATGGCTGTTTTTCATATTTTTTACACTTGGATGATACACAATAGATTTATTAACAAAAATTAAAGTTATGAGAAACAAAATTGTTGCAGGAAACTGGAAAATGAATACTCTTGTAAATGAGGGAGTAGAATTGGCAAAATCTTTAAACGATTATTTTGTTTCAAACAAGCCTCCTGCCGGAATAAAGCTAGTTATTGGTGTTCCTTTTACTCATATTGATGCTTGTGTTAGAGAAATTGATTATACAGTGATATCTGTTGCTGCGCAAAATTGTTCTCAATTCGACAGAGGTGCTTATACCGGTGAGGTCTCACCCGAAATGATTAAAAGCTTGGGAGCACAGTATGTGATAATTGGGCATAGCGAAAGACGCCAGTTGTTTGGTGAAACAGATGAGGTTATTTCACAAAAAGTTGCTCTTGCACATAAAAACGCATTATTCCCTATTTTGTGTTGTGGCGAAACTTTGAAGGAGCGTCAGAGTGGTGATCATTTCGAGATTGTTAGACAGCAGTTGACCGATAGCTTAAAACTTACCGATCAATTTAATATTATTCGAACTGTTATTGCTTATGAACCAGTATGGGCAATTGGAACGGGTAAAACAGCAAGTCCCGAGCAGGCACAGGAAATGCACATGTTTATACGAAAAGTTTTGTCGGAGCTATACAGCCAGCCTATTGCTGATAAAATATCTATTTTGTACGGAGGTAGTGTAAAACCCGAAAATGCTTCGGAGATTTTTGCTCAGGACGATATTGATGGTGGCCTTATTGGTGGGGCGTCATTAAAAAGCGAAGATTTTATTAATATTTATAAAGCTATTTGATTATGAATTATATTGAGCTGTTCGTTGAAACACCGGAGGAGAAGGAATATCTAAAGGAGATACTTATTGCGTTTCTTGCCGAGCAGCAATTTGAGAGTTTCTCGGAACAAAAAGGAGGCTTTTGTGCTTATATTGCCGAATCTACATTCGACGAACAGGAAACAAACTTGCTGATGAGTGCATACTCATTAAACTATACATACAAAATTATAGAGCAGCAAAACTGGAATAAAAAGTGGGAAGAGAACTATAATCCAATTATCGTTGATGATAAACTTGCGATAATTGCTCCTTTTCATGAGAATGTCTTTAATACTGAAACAACAATTTTTATCGAGCCAAAAATGTCATTCGGAACTGGTCATCATGCAACAACTTTTATGATGTGTCAACTTATTTCTGAATACTCAATGTCGGAAGCTTCGGTTTTGGATATGGGGTGCGGAACAGGTGTGCTTGCAATATATGCATCAATACTCGGAGCCGATTCGGTGATTGCTATTGATATCGATGAATGGGCTTATGAAAATACAATCGAAAATGCACAGAGAAATAATGTTAATAATGTAGTGGCGATAAAAGGCGATGTTGGGAATATTCCTCAGAAACAATTCGATTTTATTTTTGCAAATATCAATCTGAATATTCTTAAAAAAGATATTCCGACATATTCAAACCATTTAAATGTAGGAACATTTCTTTTCCTTAGCGGATTTTTCGAGAGCGAACTAGATCAAATAGTAGAGGTTTGTAAAACAAATGGTTTGCTTTTTGTAAAAAGCATAACCAAAGACAATTGGATTGCTTGCGTTTTTAGAAAGGAACCTTAGGATCATAATAACAAAAACACACAGAAACAAACAACAATAAGGGCTATGAAGACATTTTATTTGATAATATTTTTGAGTTTTATTTCGTTAATTGCAGTTTGTCAGACTTTTCCTACGGAACACGACAAATTTGGAAAAGCCTATGCTCAAGAGCTTGGATATACCGGAGAGTTGCGTTTTAATGCAAAAAGCATGAACAAAGAGTTTGGAGATTTTTGGGAAACAGATAGTTTAACACCTGACGAAAAAACTCAATTTATTAATACTGCAAATTTAATGGCATCTAAAGGTTGTAAGGCATATCCTGACTTTGTCGCCTTTGCAGATATTATGATGCATTTTAATCGAAAAAATATTGATAAGGGACAATATGACGATTACGAAAAAGCCTTGATAGAGTTATTAAATGATGGTAAACGTCCAAATTTGAAAAACATATCGGAGTATTTGTTAAATATTGATGCTCTTATTGTTGATGATATTGTCTCGAAATCTGCAAGAACATACTGGAAAGCAGAAAATAATTCTTTTCTCATCGAATATGATAAAGGAATAAAAGTGATATTTGATAATATTAACCTTATTGGTTATCAGGGAGTAGATAGTTTGAAAATTTATAAAACAGGTGGTGTCTATTATCCCGACCAAAATCGATGGGTAGGAAAAGGTGGTGTTGTTGGATGGGAAAGGGTAGGATATGGCTTAGACAGTATTCAGGCTAAACTTTCTCATTATCAAATCGATATGCGAAACATTAATTACACAGCCGATTCGGTAGTTTTTACAAATACAATGTTTTTTAAACAGCCTATGCTTGGAAAACTAATGGATAAAGCTGCGAATTTGGATAATCCATCAAAATCTGATTATCCTAGGTTTACAAGTTATAATCAACACTTCGAACTAAAAAACATCGTAAAAGGTGTTGACTATGAGGGTGGCTTTAGTATTCATGGTTCGAGCTTTATTGGAAGTGGTACTAAAGAAGAACCGGCAAGGATTACAATTACAAAAAACGACACTATCTCACTTGATGCTTTTTCGAGAGCGTTTTATATTGATACCAGAATGATTGTTACCGATAATTGTGCAATTGTATTAAGGCTTGCCAAAGATTCTATATATCATCCCAATTTAACATTTCGATTTCATAATACTATTGGCTTATTGGAGTTGATAAGGACGAAAGACGGAATGTCGAAAGTTGATTTTACAAATTCATATCATCAAGTATCGATGGATTTTACATGGATGAAATGGTTTATAGAAAAATTTAAGATTGACTTTTCGATGATTAAAACCCCAGGTGTTCCAAACGAAGCGTTGTTTGAATCTAACGATTATTATCGACTTGAAAAATATAATCGAATTCAAAAGCGCGATCCGCAGCACCCGTTAGTTGTTTTAACCGGTTTTGTAAGCTCGTGGTCGGGATATCCTGAATTTTATCTTAGCGATTTGGCCGGTTATATGGGATATAGTCCTGCACAGGTCGTGCAAATGGTTTTATCATTGGCTTACGAGGGATATTTAAGTTATGATCCCGAAACCGAATTAATTAAAGTCTTTCCTGAAGCATGGAAAATGATTGAGGCACACAGAGGTACAAAAGACTCCGACGTAATACAGTTTTATTCCAAAACCGATGGTGATGACGCAAATGCAGAATTGAGCTTGTTGAATTTTGACCTGAAAATTGAAGGAATTCCAGAGGTTCATCTGTCTGATTCTCAAAGCGTTAAGGTGTATCCAATAGATAAAAAAATCAATCTAAAGAAAAATCGTTCCTTTACATTTAATGGAACAATACAAGCCGGACAGTTTTACTTTTACGGTAGTAATTTTAAGTTTGATTATAATCGTTATATGATAGATTTGCACCAATGCGACTCTATGAAAATGGTTGCTGAAACCGAATTCCTCGATGCCGAAGGTAAATATAAGCCTGCTATTGTGAGAAATAAACTCGAGCAAATAAATGGAGAATTCTATATAGACGAGCCTATGAATAAATCGGGAAAACAAGATTTTGCGGAATTTCCAAAGTTTATTTCAAAGGATAAAACTTATGTGTATTACGATCGTAAGGATGTGCATAATAGAGCATATAAGAGAAATATATTTTACTTTGAGGTGGATCCATTTGAACTTGATAGTATTGAAGGATACTCAAGAGCAAACCTTCATTTTGACGGGACTCTTTATTCAGGTGGAATCTTTCCTCCAATAAAGGAAACCCTTAGATTAAGAGTAAACGACTTTTCTTTAGGATTTAACACCCGCACACCAAAAGAGGGATTACCTCTCTATGAGGGAAAAGCAATGTATTATAATGAGATAGATTTAAGTAATCAAGGTCTGCGTGGTGTTGGTAAAATCGATTATTTAGCCTCAGACGTAAATGCCGATTATTTGATATTTTTCCCGGATCACATGGAAGGACACTCCGAAGATTTTGTAATTGCAAAGCAAAAATCACCAATCGAATATCCTTCTGTAGTAGGGAAAGACAATACTTTACGCTGGAATGTTGAGGATGATGAGTTTATGATAAAAAAAGACACTACAGATTTTGTAATGTTTGATAATCAGGGGACTTTAGATGGTAATCTTGTCCTAAAATCTGATGGTTTATATGGTGACGGAAAGCTGCATATAGAAAAAGCAAAGATTACATCAAATTTATTCCATTTTATGCAGGATGTTGTCGAAGCGGATACTTCCGATTTTGACCTGTTTACAATAAATGTGTTAAATACAGATTTTGAGTCTGATAATGTTAAATCTCATATCGATTTTGTTGAACGTAAAGGTGTTTTTAAAACTAACGGTGAAAATACTATCTGGAAATTCCCTAAAAATAAATATATCAGCGAAATGAACGAAATGACCTGGTATATGGATCAGCAAGAGTTAGCTATCAGTGCTGACACGGATGTTTTGGAAAAACTCGAGCAGGCTGGAGATAATATTAGTCCAAATGAGTGGGAAGATTTGTTTCTTGAAGGACCAAAATTTACTTCGGTTCATCCGCGCCAAGACTCTTTGAGTTTTGTTGCTCCGAGGGCAAAATACAATTATGCCGAGCATATTATTTATGCCGAAGGTGTCAAATTTATTCGTGTGGCTGATGCAACAATATATACTGAGGATGGAAATGTTACAATTGAGAAGGATGCAGTAATGCGACCAATCAGTAATGCGAAAATTATTGCAAACTCTACCTCTAGATATCATACTATTTATAACGCCGTTGTAAGTGTTTATGGCCGTAAAGATTATACTGCTTATGGCGATTATGACTATCTCGACAATACAAAGGTGCCACAGACAATTAGCTTTAGTAAAATTGGTGTAGATGCTTCGGGGCAAACCTATGCAAAAGGAGATATTTTGGAGCCTGATAATTTTAAGCTAAATTCATTTTATGATTTTCAGGGCGAAGTAAATCTTTTTGCAAATCAAAAAAACCTGGAGTTTAACGGTGGAGCACGAATTAAATCTGAATGCGATACCTCGGCAGCAAATTGGCTTAAGTTCAAAGCTTTTATAGATCCTGAAGATATACTTATTCCTGTTGATACTTTGCCGGTGAACATAAATAATTCAAGATTAACAGCAGGAATACTTTTATCAAATTCCAATAAAGTCTATCCTGCATTTTTGGGCAAAAAGCAAAATCAGTTCGACCAGGAATTGTTTACAGCACATGGATATCTTTATTACGATAAAACCGAAGGGAAATACATGATTGCCTCTCAGGAAAAGCTTAATGAACCAAGTTTGCCGGGAAATTATTTGCATATTCACAGAACAATCTGTAATGTATATGGAAATGGTAAAATCAACTTTAGTAAAGATTTTGGATTGTTTAAGCCAAATGTAATCGGGAATGTTTTATACTATCCTGACCGTGATACAACCGAGTTTGAAGTATCAATGATTATGGATGCATACTTTAACAAAGATGCTATGGAAAAAATGGCCGACAGACTAAATGCTACTGCCGGACTTGTTGGAGTTGATCCACGAAACGAAGTACACGAAACTGCTTTGGTCGAGTATCTTGGTACAGAAGTCGCCGACGAATGGTTCTCAAATCAGAGTTTGGGAAATTTCTCGAAACTACCAAAAGAGCTTGCAGATAAATTTGTTTTTACCGATTTGATGTTCATTTATTATCCTGAACTAAACTCATTCATACATTATGGTCCAATCGGTATCGCAAATATTGGTAAAACACAGGTTAACAAGTATGTGTTTGGGTTTATTAGAATAGAAAAATCCAGACGAGGTGATATTTTTGAAATGTTGCTCGAACCCGAATCTACAAATTACTACTACTTTAGATATAGTGCCGGTACTTTTAGTGTAATATCTGCTGACGAAAACTTTAATCAGATTGTTTACGATACCAAACCAAACCAAAGAGAGAAAAAAGAAGGTGGCGTTTTTTATCAGTATGGATTAGGTAGTTCGTCGTACATGAAAAGGTTTAAGAAAGAAATGTACCAAAAATTCGATATTGATGAGGAGACTGAATAAATATTATTTGTACTTTTTTGTCTTGTGGGTTTTTAACACAATTGGATTGAGTTTAACTGCTCAAACAAATTCTCTTGTCGAAAACCAACCCTCGTATAAGTATAATTTTTCATCGATATATAATCCAACAGAGACAGTCTTACATCCATTACTAAAGGTTTACTCTGATACTGATACATCAGCAATCGTGTTTTTTAAATTAAATATGGAAGAGCTTAGAAAATTGTCAAAAAATAGATTAGATACAATTTGCAATCTTACTATTAAGTATGCTCTTCGCGATGTAGAGACTTTTCAAATTATTGACTCAGGTGCATATATTGTTAAAATAAATCTTGTTGTGAAAGACAATTTTTTCGAGAGTTATATTAGAGTTTATCCAAAAACAAAGGTACAGCACAAACTTATTGTGGGTTTTGCCGCAGGTACAAACAATGCAGGAAGCAGACTTATTATGGATTTGGACAACTCAGAAGAGTATTCTTCAAATACTTTTTTAATTGAACAATTACAGGATAATAGTCACATTAATTATTACAATTTTGTGGATTCTGCCGAAACCTATCGTATTCAATCGAAAAAGCTAGATGGGTACGATATTTCGATTGAGTATTATAAGCCTTTTGACGATATTGTTGTACCCCCTTATTTTAGTCTCAAGAGTTCGGATGAGATTATTAAACCCGATTCTGTTTTTTCTTATCGCATAGGCGATAGTATTAGTTTTGAAAGAATAGGAGCTTACGTTCTTAAGCCCTCATCTCAGAGTGCCGGAGCGATGTGTCTTTTAAATTTTGGACAAACTTATCCGGATATTTCTATTTTGTTAGATATGATGGAGCCAATCCAATTAATATCTACGAGTAAAGATTTTCAGAAAATTAAAGAGTCTGAGAATTTGAAGATGGATATAGATTCTTATTGGTTGGATTTGTCGAAAAATCAAAAGTTTGCTCGTGAGCAAATCAGAGTATTTTACAATAGGGTGAGTTTGGCAAATAGGTTTTTTTCTGATTATCAACCAGGATGGAAAACCGATCGCGGAATGTTGTATGTTGTTTTGGGACCGCCCACAATTGTTAATATTAGTGCACGCGGAGAAGAGTGGTTCTATGGCGAAAATCCTGAGGTGGCCGGTATTTTATTTCAATACGAAAAGCGATCAAATATTTATTCGGGGTATGAGTATCGAATGTTTCGCGACGAACTGTATCAGACCATATGGTCACAGGCTATTGCTACTTGGCGCAATGGCAGAGTATTTACAATAACAAAAAATTAATTTATGGATACATTTATTTTTGGAATCAGACCAGTGTTGGAAGCAATTAAGTCGGGAAAAGAAGTTGATAAAATAATGGTTAAGAACCAGCTAACAGGGAGTTTGGTTGGTGAGTTAATGACTGAAGCACGAAAAAAAAATATAAGAGTGCAATATGTTCCGGGCGAGAAGATTGATCAGATTACAAAAGCAAATAATCAGGGGGTTGTGGCATATTTAGCTCCAATTTCTTATCATGATACTGAGGATCTTGTGACAGACTTATTGGAAAAAGGCATAACGCCATTGCTAATAATTCTTGATGGGATAACTGACGTAAGAAATTTTGGAGCAATAGCCCGAACTGCCGAATGTCTTGGAGCTGATGCCTTGATAATTCCTTCGGATAATAGTGTTAGAATAACCGAAGATGCAATTAAGACTTCGGCTGGCGCTTTGTATAACATACCTGTGTGCCGTGAAACAAATTTGGTTGACACTGTATTATTGTTGCAACAAATGGGTGTAAAAGTAATTGCCGCAAGCGAAAAAGCTTCGGGAATTATCGACGATGTGGACTTTACCCAAAGTGTTGCAATTGTGTTGGGTGCTGAAGATAGAGGAGTTTCAGCAAGTGTTTTAAAGAGGGTTGATCAGGTTTGTAAAATTCCTATGACTGGGAAAACGGAATCTCTCAATGTGTCGGTTTCTGCCGGTATGTTTATTTACGAGGTTATGAGACAGAGAAAGGGGTGAGTGTGAACTAGAGTTCCGAAGAATAAAAAATCTGCGATTTTTTTAATTCTTCGAGAATATGAAATTGCTTAGTAGCATTTTAATATTTTGCGAGGCTGAAAAGAGAAAACTGTAATGTTGAATATTGCAATGGCAAT
>JAFGVU010000074.1 GCA_016937855.1 Bacteroidales bacterium
ATCAACCCCGGCAACAGCAGGAAATACAGTAAACTCGGCTGCTAATTATACCGTAACTGTAACTGCAGCAAATGGATGTACTGATACAGAATCCATCAATATCACACAAAATACAACTCCACCAACTGCCGGAATTACAAACAATACCGGAACAACAGATTTAACATGTATTACAACCATTATTGATTTAACAGCAACAGGTGGAGGAAATTATAGCTGGAATGGTGGAACAAATAGTGGTTCAGCTAATAATGGTTTTATGTCTCCCGGTAGTTACACAGTAACAGTAACTGCAGCTAATGGATGTACTGATACAGAAAATATTTTGATCACTCAAAGTGCCGTTCCGCCAGTTGCAGGAATTACAAACAATACTGTGACTACAGAGCTCAATTGTACAAATTTATTCGTAAGTTTAACCGCAACAGGTGGTGGAACATACTCTTGGAGTGGTGGTTCAACGCCTGCAACAGCAGATAATGTAATTTCAACACCTGGATTGTATTCTGTTACAGTGACACTAGCTAATGGCTGTACAGATTCGGAAATTATCAATATTACACAAAACACAACTCCGCCGACTGCCGGAATAACAAACAATACAGGAACCACAGTGCTTGATTGTAACACAACATCAATTAATTTAACCGCAACCGGAGGTGGAACTTACGCCTGGAGTGGTGGATCTTCTATGGCAACAGCAGGAAATACAGTAAATTCTGTCGGAAATTATACAGTAACTGTAACCGCAGCAAATGGATGTACCGATACAGAATACATCAATATCACACAAAACACAACCCCGCCAACTGCCGGAATCACAAATAATACCGGAACAACAGTTTTAAATTGTAATACTACATCAATCAGTTTAACCGCAACCGGAGGTGGAACTTATGCCTGGAGTGGCGGATCTACACCTGCCACAGCAGGAAATACAGTAAATTCTGCCGGAAATTATACCGTAACTGTAACCGCAGCAAATGGATGTACAGATACAGAATCAATCAATATAACACAAAATACAACTCCTCCAACTGCCGGAATCACAAACAATACCGGAACAACAGTATTGGATTGTAATACTACTTCAATTAGCTTAACCGCAACCGGAGGTGGTACTTATGCCTGGAGTGGTGGATCTTCACCGGCCACAGCAGGAAATACAGTAAATTCTGCCGGAAATTATACTGTAACTGTAACCGCAGCAAATGGATGTACCGATACCGAATCGATAAATATCATGCAAAACACAACTCCTCCAACTGCCGGAATCACAAACAATGCCGGAACAACAGTTTTAGATTGTAATACTACATCGATTAGTTTAACCGCAACCGGTGGTGGAACTTATGCCTGGAGTGGTGGAGCAACACCGACAATCGCCGGAAATAATGTAAATTCTGTCGGAAATTATACCGTAACAGTAACGGGAGCCAATGGTTGTACAGATACAGAATCAATCAATATTACACAAAATACAACCCCACCAACAGCAGGAATTACAAACAATACAGGAACAACAGTTTTGGATTGTAACACAACTTCGATCAGTTTAACAGCTATAGGAGGTGGTACTTATTCTTGGAGTGGAGGGTTAAGCCCTGCAACAGGAAGCAATACAATAAACTCTGCCGGGAACTATACTGTTACAGTTACTGCAGCAAATGGATGTACAGATTCTGAATCAATCAATATAACACAAAATACAACTCCTCCAACTGCCGGAATCACAAACAATACCGGAACATACTTTCTGAATTGTAATACCACATCAATCAGTTTAACAGCAACAGGTGGAGGAACATACTCTTGGAGTGGTGGATCATCTCTGGCAACAGCTGGAAACACTGTGAACTCGGCGGGTAATTATACAGTAACTGTTACCGGCACAAATGGCTGTACCGATACCGAATCAATTAATATTACTCAAATTCCAGCGTTACAACTTACGTTAAGTGGTATTAATGCGATTTGTGGTGGAGCAGGAGGGACCGTCAATTCACAAGTGTCAGGAGGCTCACCCAGCTATGATTACTTATGGTCAAATTTAGCTATTTCGGCAAGTATTAATAATGTTGCACCCGGAAATTATACACTCACCGTAACAGATAGCGATAACTGTACTATTTCACAAACCTATGAAATTGATAATTCAGGATCAATAAATGCTTCAATTCAACAGATTCAAGGATTAGGTTGTAATGGTGATGAAACCGGGATATTGCTTGCAAACTCAAGTAATGCAGTTTTACCTGCTCTGTACAATTGGAGTACTGGTAGCACAAATGCTCAAATAAGTGGATTGGGTGCCGGAGACTATAGAGTTACAGTTACTGATAATTGGGGATGTAGTGGTATTGCTTCTTCTTCTTTAATCGATCCACAAGGAATGATGATAAATGCAAATGTAAATTCTGTTTCCTGTCATGGGGATGAAGATGGAAGTATTAGTTTGTCGGTATCTGGTGGAAATTATCCGTATGACTATTTGTGGAATAATAGTTTAACATCTGCAAACATAGCTGATCTCTCGTCAGGCACATATACTGTAACTGTGACAGACAATCAAAACTGTACGGTAACTGGTGAATATGTTATAGTTAATCCTGAAAAAATAGATCTTAATTTGAATTTAACCAATATTGAATGTTTTGGATTGGCTAACGGAAGCATTGTTATGACTGCAAGTGGAGGAACCGAACCTTATAACTTCTCACTAATGTTTAATAACAGCGTCATAAATGGTAGAGAGCAAACAGGATTGTCTGCCGGAAATTATACTGCACAAGTTGTTGATAATAATAACTGTATAACTACGATAGCAGCATCAATTTTAGAACCATCAGAGCTTCAATTGTCGTATGAAACATATAATCCTTCGTGTAGAGGAAATGATGATGGTTATGTTCATATATTGGCTATTGGTGGAACTGCACCGTATTTATATATGTGGGATTCTTATGTCATGGATACAGGAATGATTTCCGGGCTTGAAGAAGGAGTTTATAACTTTACTGTAATTGATGGTAATAACTGCGAAAAGAAACTCAATTTAATAAGTTTAAGTGATACAGAGGTTGATTGTATTCGTATTCCGAACGCATTTACACCAAACTCTGATGGAATTAATGACGAATGGTTAATTCAGAATATAGAACTATTCCCGGAGGCTCAGATAAATATTTTTAACAGATGGGGACAAATTATGTACAGCGGACTAGGTAGCTCTGATCCTTGGGATGGACAATATAACGGGAAGTTTGTTCCCGCGGGGTCTTATGTATATACAGTAAACCTATATACCAGCGAAAAAACATACAATGGTGTGGTTACTGTTGTTTACTAGATCCGAAAAACTGAAAAAAAAGGGGGATAAAAATTCCCCCTAAATCAAATATCTAAACAAATCTCCCGAAGGATTTAAATACTCATAGATAATCGAGTGCTTTTCCATTCTCGATATAAGTTTTTCCAGATCACTTTTATCAATAAGCTCTATTCCAATTAGTGCAGGTCCTTTTTCCCGTGAACTTTTCTTTGTGTATTCGAAGAAGCTAATATCATCGTTTGGTCCTAAAACATTGTTTAAAAATTCACGTAGAGCACCGGCTCTTTGTGGGAAACGAATTATAAAATAATGCTTTAGTTGATCGTGCAGTAAAGCACGCTCCTTTATTTCTTCCATTCGTGTTATATCATTATTTCCTCCACTGATAATGCAAACTACAGTTTTGCCTTTTATTTCAGATTTAAATGAATCTAGAGCAGATACAGAGAGAACACCGGCAGGTTCAACAATAATTGCATCTTTATTATAAAGTTTGATAATATCCGAACAAATTTTTCCTTCGGCGACCGTAACTGTCTTGTACAGTTTGTCTTGACAGATATCAAAACACAATTCACCAACTTTTTTCACAGAGGCTCCATCAACAAACCGGTCTATTTCGATAAGACTTACGACTTTGCCAGCTTCTAAAGATTTTGTCATTGAAGGGGCTCCTCCGGGTTCGGCTCCAATAATTTTTGTTTTTGGTGATGTTGACTTTAAAGCAGAACACACTCCTGCAGCTAGTCCACCGCCTCCAATCGGTAAAAAGACAAAATCGGGAGTTGTGTTTAACTGTCGCAAAATTTCTATTGCTACACCTGCTTGTCCGACAATAACTTTTTTGTCATTAAAAGGATGAATAAAAACCTGATTGTTTTCGGCACAATACTTCTCTGCAGCCAAGTAAGCATCGTCAAAAGTATCTCCGGTAATTACAATATTGCAAAACTCACCACCAAACATTCTTACTTGCGCAATTTTTTGTGATGGAGTACTGGCAGGCATAAATACGCTAAATTTAATTCGTAATGCATTGCAAGTATATGCAACACCCTGAGCATGATTTCCTGCGCTTGCACAAACTATTCCTTTTGATTTTTCTTCGTGTGACAGGCTAGCGATTTTATTATAAGCCCCGCGAATTTTATAGGATCGCACTACTTGCAAATCCTCTCTTTTAAAATAGATATTTGCCTCAAACAAGTCTGATAAGTTCACGTTTCTTTCCAGAGGAGTGGTCTTTATGAAATCTGCTCTGTTGTTGTAGTCGATTATTATGTTTTCAAGTGTTACACTCATAGTATAAAATCTTATTTCGGACGCAATTTTCTCACTTCTGTACCGGTTGCCCATAATTCTGATTCTCGTATTTCCTGTAATTCCATTTCCAGGTTTTTTCTGTAATCTGGTTTTGAGTTTGATTCAATTACAATTTTTGCTTCGTTGCTATTCCCTACACACCCTTGTTTTCCTAAAGGAACCCTGCGCACAACTGCTTAACTGTTAAGCTATGTGCATGGCGTACCTTTAAGGAGTAAAAGGGGTGTGGAGGCATTATACATTTTTTTTACTCACTAAAACAATGTTAGAACCATATCTTATTTCGGACGCAATTTTCTCACTTCTTTACCGGTTGACCACAACTCTGATTCACCAATTTCTTTCAATTCTTTGTCAAGATTTTGTCTGTAATCTGGTTTTGAGTTTGATTCAATTACAATTTTTGCTTCGTTGCCTGAGTAAACGCTATCGTATAATTCTTCGAAAACCGGTTTTACGGCATCACGGAATTTATTTTTCCAATCCAAAGCTCCTCTTTGGGCAGTTGTTGATGTGTTTGCAAACATCCAGTCCATTCCATTTTCAGCAATAAGTGGCACCAGGCTTTGAGTTAACTCTTCGACTGTTTCGTTAAATGCTTCGGACGGGCTGTGACCTTTGCTACGCAATAAATTGTACTGTGCTTCAATTGCTCCAGCCAAAGCTCCCATTAAAATTCCTCTTTCGCCTGTTAAATCGCTCACAACCTCGTTTTTAAAGCTTGTTTCAAATAAGTAACCGGATCCGATTCCAATACCAAGCGCAAGAGCCGTTTGTTCTGCATTTCCGGTATAATCCTGAAATACTGCATAACTTGAATTTATTCCTTTTTTCTCGAGAAACAATCGTCTTACACTAGTTCCGGAGCCTTTTGGCGCAACTAACACAACATCTACATCCGGAGGTGGTATTATTCCTGTTTGATCATGAAAAACAATGCCAAATCCATGCGAAAAATATAGAGTTTTATTCTCAGTCAAACCATTTTTCACCATTTCCCATGTTGATATCTGGCCTGCATCCGAGAATAAATTCATGATGATATCAGCATACTTAACAGCATCTTCCGGCTCGAACAGACTGAGATTTTCTTTCCACAAATCTTTTACTGCCTTTTCGTAGCTTTCTGTTCCTTTGCGCTGTCCAACGATTACATTGAACCCATTTTCTCTTAAATTCAGAGCTTGAGCAGGTCCTTGCACTCCATAACCAAGCACAGCAATAGTTTTGTCTTTTAAAACTTCTCTGGCTTTTTCCAGACTAAATTCTTCTCTAGTGATAACTTTTTCTAAAGTTCCTCCAAAATTTATTTCTGCCATTTTATTATTATTTTGATTTATAAATATTTTCTTTTTCGTTAAGATGTTCCTCAAGACTTTTCATCGGCTTTGTAATTGCAACCCGTCCCGACCTTACGAATTCAAGAATTTCATATTTCTGCAAACTTCCGTAAAGTTCTTTTGTTTCCTCGGGATATCCGGTTTTTTCAATTACAATGTAATCGTTTGTAATGCTCAATACTTTTGCCGAAAACTTTCTAACAATGTCCTCAGTATAATCGGCTTGAGAAATGCTTTTTGCACGTATTTTATACAATGCTATTTCTTGATAAACAAGCTCTTCGTTGGTGTGCTTAAATGCTTTGTAAACTTCAATTTGTTTCTCCAATTGATTGACGATTATATCAGCCATTTCGTCAGTTGTAAATAAAACTATAGTATAGCGATGTATCCCTTTTATTTCTGATTCACTGGCTGTTATACTTTCGATATTTAGCTTGCGTCGAGTAAAAACTGTGGTAACCCGCAAAAGTAAACCCGGAGCATTTTCGGTAAATACTGATATTGTATATTCTTTAGTTTTCATAAGTTAATAGGATATTTGATACAGATTCTCCAGCCGGTATCATTGGTAAAACATTTAATTCCTTGCCAACCTGAACTTCGAGAAAAAAGCAATTGTTAGATTTAAGCATCAGATTTATTCCATCAGCAAGCTCGTCTCTTTGCGTTATTTTTTTGCTCTCGATGCCATAAGCACTAGCAATGGCAGTAAAATTAGGATTGCTCATTTCTGTGTATGAGTATCTGCGCTGAAAGAACATTTCCTGCCATTGCCTTACCATGCCCAAAAACTCATTGTTTAAAAGTACAATTTTAATATTGAGATTATTTTGTACAATTGTCGCAAACTCCTGAATTGTCATTTGCAAACCTCCATCCCCGACAATTAGAATTACATCTCTTTCAGGGGCTCCCAGTTTTGCTCCTATCGAAGCTGGTAGCCCAAAACCCATAGTTCCTAAACCGCCCGAACTGATAAAAGAGTTTGGTTTATTAAATTGGTAATATCGTGCAGCAAACATTTGATTTTGTCCAACATCAGTTACAATTAATGCTTCTCCTTTAGTTATTTCACTAATCGTGTTTATGACTTCGGCCATGTGAATAGCACCTGAATATGGTTTAGTTTGATTGTTAATCACTTTTTCAAATTCTATATCATAGCAATCACGGAAACTCCTTATCCATTGGGCTCGTTCTTTAAATTTTACATTTTTAAGCATTTCCTGAATAATTTCCTTCGCATCACCACACAGTGGATAATCGGCTTTTATATTCTTGTTTATTTCTGATTTGTCAATTTCGATATGAATAATTTTAGCTTGACTTGCATACTTCTGCGGATTACTTGTAATTCTGTCGTCGAAGCGCATTCCTATTGCAATAATAACATCGGCATTATTTGTATTGATGTTTGGACCATAATTTCCATGCATTCCAACCATTCCAAAATAAAGAGGATGATCAGCAGGCATAGCCGACATTCCCAAAAGTGTTGTCGCCACAGGAATGTTTGCTTTTTCTACAAAATCCGCTAATTCTTTACTAGCATCCGAAATTAGAACGCCATGTCCTGCAATTATCAAGGGCTTCTTCGAGTTGTTAATTACATTCACTGCATCTGAGATTAACAAATCATTTTTAACAGGGAAAGGCAAATAAGTTCTGATGAAATCAGTTGATTTATACTCAAAATCGAATAATTCTTGCTGAGCATCTTTAGTAATATCAATCAATACAGGACCCGGTCGCCCATTTTTTGCAATGTAAAATGCTTTCGATATAGCTTCAGGAATCTCTTTTGCAGATGTTACCTGAAAGTTCCATTTTGTTACCGGAGCCGAAACTGAAATTATATCTGTTTCCTGAAAGGCATCCGAACCCAGAAATTTTGAGTTTACCTGACCGGTAATGCAAACTATTGGAGTTGAATCCATCAGAGCATCTGCTAAACCGGTAATAAGATTGGTTGCCCCCGGACCACTTGTTGCAAAACAAACTCCTGTCTTTCCGCTTGCTCGGGCATAGGCTTGTGCAGCATGAACAGAACCTTGTTCATGTCTTGTTAAGATGTGATTTAAGTTATCAATGTAATCGTATAAGGCATCATACACAGGCATAATTGCTCCGCCAACATATCCAAACAAAAGTTCGGTTTTTTCGGCTAACAAACTAAGTATTACAGCTTCCGAACCACTAACATTTTTCTTCTCGTACCAATTTCTATTTTTCATCTTTCTAAACTATTCTTATAGCTCCCTTATCAGCAGAGCTAACATGTTTTGAGTATATTTTTAAGGCAACTGAAACTTCTCTCTTGCGATTCTTTGGGGTAAAAGCATCTATTCCTCGCATTTTTACTCTTTCATGTCTTTCAATTATCTCAGATTGAGAAATATTAAGAATTATCGTGCGGTTTTTGACATCAATTTCGATTATATCTTCATCTTGAATTAGTGCAATTTCTCCACCTGCTGCTGCTTCGGGCGATATGTGTCCTATTGACAAGCCGGAGGTTCCTCCCGAAAAGCGACCATCGGTAATTAATGCACATGTTTTGTCTAGCCCTTTCGATTTTAAATATGTTGTTGGATAAAGCATTTCCTGCATTCCCGGACCACCGGCAGGTCCTTCGTATCTAATAACAACAACATCGCCATGAGATATTTTATCATTTAAAATCGCATCACACGCCTCTTCTTGCGATTCAAAAACTTTTGCATGTCCTTTGAAGTAAAATAGGGATTCATCCATTCCGGCAGTTTTAACTAAACATCCGTTTTTTGCTATATTTCCATACAAAATTACTAGCCCGCCATCTTTGTAATACGCATTATCTAATGATCTTATGCAGCCCGATTCTCTGTTATAATCAAAATTGTCAAAATATTTATTTTGCGAACCTGCCGTATAAGATTTTACACCTCCGGGCGCACTTAGATAGATATTGGTAAACTCATCCTTATCTCCAAAAATGCTATATCTTGAAATTGCTTCATTCAGACTTAAGCCATCTACCCTTTTAGATGATTTGTCGATAAGATTTTGCTTACCAAGTTCTTCAATAATCCCCAAAACTCCTCCTGCACGATTCAAATCTTCGATATGATAGTCAGAGGATGGAGATATTTTGCATAAACATGGTATTTTTGAGGTAAGATGATGTATATCTTCTAAGCTAATATCGATTTTTGCTTCGTTTGCAGCAGCTAACAAATGTAAAATTGTATTTGTTGAACCTCCCATTGCAATGTCAACAGCAAAAGCATTTAAAAACGCATTTTTATTTGCAATATTTGCAGGCAAAACATTTTCGTTTCCATTAAAATAATACTCGTTGGCGAGATCAACGATTCTGTGAGCGGCTTGTTCAAATAGTTTTAGCCTGTTTTCGTGAGTAGCGAGGATAGTTCCGTTTCCTGCCAAACCAAGTCCAAGAGCTTCGATTAGGCAATTCATAGAATTTGCGGTAAATAATCCGGAACATGAGCCACATGTAGGACAAGCAGATCTTTCGTAGTTTAACAGCTCTTCGTCAGATGTGCTTTTGTCCGCTCCTTTAATCATTGCGTGCACTAAGTCTATGGGTTTCCCATTTAGTTTCCCCGCCTCCATTGGACCGCCGGAAACAAATATCGTTGGAATATTTAATCTTAAAGCTGCCATCAGCATCCCGGGAGTAATTTTATCACAATTGCTAATACAAACCAATGCATCAGCTTTGTGGGCATTACACATATACTCAATGCTATCAGCTATTAAATCTCTTGATGCTAATGAATAAAGCATTCCACTATGTCCCATTGCAATACCATCGTCTATTGCGATAGTGTTAAATTCGGCGGCAAAGCATCCTTGCGATTCAATTATTCCTTTAACAAACTGTCCCATATCTTTTAGATGAACATGTCCGGGAACAAATTGTGTAAATGAATTTGCGATAGCAATTATTGGCTTTCCAAAATGCTCATCACGCATTCCATTTGCGCGCCACAGGCTTCTCGAACCCGCCATAAGTCTTCCGTGCGTCGAAGTTTTGCTTCTTAATTCTTTTTGCATACTAAGCAATTAAAATGTTATTGATGCAAATATATGATAGCTTTATAAACTGATAAATATCGATGACATAAACTGATTTTTTTTGGGATAAATTGTAAAATATCCTTTGACGTCGATAATTGATTTTCAGATTTTGCTTTTTAGGGATGAAGAGTTTTTGTGACTTAAAAGTTAAAAAATGTTTATCTTATTATAAAAACGAATAACCGTTTGCCCCAAGATATAGCAATTTGCAACAATTGTAATCCTTACACCACATAAGATTTTAATGAGGTTAAGTTAGAGTTAAATTAGCGAAAATTAAATTATTACGCAAATAAATTAAATTACTATGAAAAAATCTTTTTTAACTTTATCAATGGCTTTCTTGCTATTCTGTTCCAATTATCTTGAGGCGCAGATTGCCGTAGAAAACTATACGTCTCTGTCCAATGCAGAGGCAGCAAATGCCCTAGTGGATTCTCTTATGGGTGATGGTGTAACTTTCTCAAATGTCTCTTTTCAGGGAGTGCGTTCTGCATCTGGATATCAGATGGGATATTTTACAACTGCAACAACAACAGCAGCCGATATGGGCATTACTCGCGGGGTTGCGCTTTGTTCAGGTGATACAGACTTAATAAGTCACCCTTTAGGAGGTGATCCCGGTGCTGCAAACACATTTTCTAGGACTTATACGTCTTCTACAACTGGTGAAATCAGAAAAAGCACAGCAAGTATTAATGATATGGATGTTTTAGCAGAAGGAGGAAGTTGGTATAATGGCTGTATCCTGGAATTTGATTTTGTTCCAGATGGCGATTCTGTAGTTTTTAATTATGTTTTCGGAAGTGAGGAATATGCAGATAATATTAATTTTACAAATTATCAATGTACAGAATATAATGATAAGTTTGGATTTTTAATCAGTGGACCAGGCGTTTCGGGTGGTGCAGGCTATGATGATGATGCACGTAATATTGCCAGATTGAATAATGGCTCTGAAGTGGGTATAAACTCTGTAAATGATGGAGCTGTTGGAAGTTCTGCAACACCTAATGGCCCGGGTTATTGTTCTGCTACTAATCCGGATTGGGTACAAGGAGTTCCTTCTCCAGAATTTAGTGGCTATATTGATGGGACACAACTAAATGGAAATACTATTTTATTAAAGGCTGCCCAAGGTGGTCTAACTCCTGGAGCAACATATCATATTAAATTATTAATACTTGATGCTAGAGATGCAGCTTATGATGCCATTGTTTATATTGAAGCTGGTTCTTTTTCCAGTCCTCAACCCTCTATTGTTTTAACGGCATCTCCATCGACAATATGCGACGGCGAAACTTCAGAACTTGTTGTCGAAACGAACGAACTTACTACACCTATTACTTATGCGTGGAGCGAAGGCACAACAAACATAACAGCTTTTGAAAATGATACTATATATGTTTCTCCATCAATCAATACTACATATACTGTAACTGTTACAGATGCTATGATGCAGCAATATATTGAATCTGTTGATGTGATTGTAACCCCGCTTGTTACACCAACATTTAATGCTGTTGGTCCATATTGTAGTGGTGATGCTATTCCGGCTCTTCCGACAAGTTCTACTAATGGAATCGATGGAACATGGTCTCCCGCAATTAACAACACTGCAACAACACTTTATACATTTACTTCCGATGGTGGACAATGTGCAACAAATACAACACTAACAATTGATATTACATCTCCGGTAACACCAACTTTCGATGCTGTTGGACCATTTTGTAATGGCGATGCAATTCCTGCCTTGCCAACAACCTCAATAAATGGGATTGATGGAACATGGTCGCCGGCGATTGATAACACTATTACTACCTTATATACTTTTACTCCCGATGGTGGAGAGTGCGCAACCACCCAAACTTTGACCATAGATATTACTCAACCAACTCTTCCAACTTTTAATGCTGTTGGTCCATATTGCACTGGAGATATTATTCCTGATTTACCAACAACTTCAACAAATGGAGTTGATGGATCATGGTCGCCAGCGATTAACAACACCGCTACAACTGAATATACTTTTACGCCTGATGCCGGTCTGTGCGCTTCATCAACAACTCTTACAATTACAGTAAATCCTCCGGGAACTGTTCCAAGTTTCGATGCGGTTGGACCGTACTGTAGCGGTGATGCTATTCCTGCACTACCAACAACATCAACTAATGGTATTACTGGCGATTGGTTACCAGCAATTAATAATACTGCTACAACAGAATATACTTTTACTCCTGTTATCGGACAATGTGCAACAACTACGACCCTAACAATAACAGTGAACGATCCTGTCGATCCTACATTTGATGCAGTTGGTCCATACTGTAATGGTGATGTAATTCCTGCACTGCCAACAACTTCGAATAATAGTATAGATGGTACTTGGTCGCCTGCCATAGATAATACTATTACAACAGAATATACTTTTACTCCCGATGGCGGAGAGTGTGCAAACTCAACAACTCTAATTATAGACATCACGCAGCCAACTAATCCTACATTTGATGCAGTTGGTCCATACTGTAATGGTGATGTAATTCCTGCATTGCCAACAACTTCATTAAATGGAGTAAGTGGTACTTGGTCGCCTGCCATAGATAATACTATAACAACTGAATATACTTTTACTCCTGATGGTGGAGAATGTGCAAGCTCAGCAGCTTTGACAATTAACATCACTCAGCCAACTAATCCAACATTTGATGCAGTTGGTCCATACTGTAATGGTGATGTAATTTCTGCACTTCCAACAACTTCATTAAATGGAGTAACAGGCTCATGGTCTCCGGCTATTGATAATACTGCAACAACCGAATATACATTTACTCCAACAGTTGGTGAATGTGCTAATTTAATAACTCTTACAATTGCGATAGATGATCCTGTTAATCCGGTATTTGATCCTTATGGCCCTTACTGTCAGGGTGAGCCGTCAGTTGTTTTACCGCAAGTGTCCAATAATTCTGTGAGTGGATCGTGGAATCCAAGCAATATTAATACAGTAAATTCAGGCACAAGCAATTATGTGTTTACTCCAAATCCTGGTGAGTGTGCAAATTTATACGATATTGACGTTGTTATTGACCCAAGAATCAGTCCTGAGTTTAATGATTTTGGACCATACTGTGTTGGTGCTACTGCCGAATTGTTACCATCTATTTCTGATAATGCAATTAACGGATCATGGTCTCCTGCAGAAATCTCGACAAGTACTGATGGAACCACAACTTACACATTTAATCCAGATGCAGGTGTTTGCGCTTCGGTTTACACAACTGATGTGATTGTTAATCCTAATCTTGTTCCAAGTTTTAGCGATTACGGACCATATTGTGTTGGGGATGTTGCACAAACACTTCCTTTGGTTTCTGAAAACAGTTTAAATGGAACATGGTCGCCAGAGTATATTGATACAGAAAATATTGGTATTGTAACATATACTTTTACTGCTCAGGGTGTCGATTGTTTTGAATTATATTCAACAGACATAACTGTTTTCGACTATCCTGAGGTAACTATTTATATTGCTGATTCTATTCTTTTTTCAGGAGAGGAAACTACTGTAGAAGTAAGTGGTGCTGATTCATACACATGGGTAAGTGCAGGCCTGTTTCCTTGCGATAATTGTAGTTCAGCTATTTTTACAGCTCCAAGTGAGCAAGCAGAAGACGAAACATTTGAGTTCGTTTTATTTTCTGAGTCCAATGGTTGCCAGGTGACAGACACCGTACTAATAACAGTTTTAGGTGATATTCCTTTAATGATTCCAAGCGGATTCTCGCCTAATGGTGATGGAAATGCGGATACCTGGATAATTCAGGGACTTGAACGACTTAATAATAGTGAGGTTCAGATTCTTAATAGATGGGGTAATAAAGTTTACCAATCGACTCCATACAATAATGATTGGGGAGGCGAAAATTTATCGGGAGGCAAACTTCCGGCAGGTACTTATTACTATGTTTTTAAACCCGATAGAGATGGTGAAGACTCTTACTCCGGGTATGTTTATATTAACTATTAAATCTGAAAGTCATGCAAAAAATAATTATAACAATAGTAATTTTAAGTGGTCTTTTGTTTACAAATAGTTTGTACTCGCAACAAGACCCAATGTTTTCGCAATATATGTTTAATACTTTAAGTGTGAATCCTGCCTATGCAGGAAGCGCCGGGTGCATAACAACCAGTCTTATCTCTCGACATCAGTGGCTTGGTTTAGATGGAGCACCTCAAACTCAAACTTTTGTTGTTCATGCTCCAATGAAGAAGCAAATTGGTGTAGGAGCTTCAATTATTAGGGATCAGGTAGGACCAGTCAGGAATTTCTCATTTCAGGGAAATGCATCGTATCATCTGCAAATTGATGATAACAACCTTTTATATTTTGGTTTAATGGCAGGAATAAATTCTGCAAACTTTAACTTTACTTCGGTTGAAGGCGTAAATACTGATGATGTTTCTTTTCAGCAAAACTTCAAAGCTGTTAAACCAATTTTTGGATTTGGGTTGTATTATCGTCATCCAAAAGCTTATGCAGGTTTTAGTATCCCAAATCTCGTAGAAACAAATTATTTGGGCGAAAATGCAGAGTGGGAGCATAAAAGGCACTTTTTTGCAATTGCTGGTTACGTTATGGATATCAACGATGATTTTAAATTGCGCCCCACGGCAACACTACGTTATACTAAAAATTCACCCTTATCGGCAGAAGTAACAGGCACAGTGATTTTAAAAGATTTGCTTTGGGTTGGATTGCTTTATCGCGTTGGTGATGCAGCCGGAGCATTGTTATGCCTGCAGGTTAACCGACAAGTGAGAGTTGGCTATTCTTATGATTATAGTCTTAACGTTTTAAGAGGTCATCAATCGGGATCGCACGAAATTATGCTTAGTTATGATTTTAATAACTTCCCAAAGAAATTTGCGTCTCCTCGTTATTTTTAGTAATGTAAAAAAGTATAAGTTATGAAAAATTATTATATAGTAATATTATTATGCACATTTTTATCCACTTCTGCTGTATTGATTTCGCAGGATGATAAGAGCATATATAGCGTCATTCCAACTGATTTTAACTCTGAAGTTTCAGATTTTTCTGCTACATATTTTCATACCGATATTGTATGGGTTTCGGATAAAGGTAGTGCTATCCCTTTAAGTCCAAAGTTTTCGGAAACTGGACGCAGCTTTTTTAATCTTTATACAAATTCGGAAATCTTTCAAATACAGAGTCTTGTCGATAAAATCAACTCAAAGTATCATGAGGGGCAAATCTCCGTTTCAAAGGATGGTAATACAGTTTTCTTTACACGGAATGCTTACGTAAATAAAGAAAAACGTTGGTCATACGATTATAAAATGAATTTGCAGATTTTTTATGTCAAATTCGAAAATGGATTGTGGTCTGATGAGATTGAAGTTCCCGTAAATAATACCGAGTATTCTGTTGGACATCCTGCATTAAGTCAAGATGAGAAGTACTTATATTTTTCTTCTAATATGCCCGGTGGATACGGTGGTAGCGATTTATATAGAATAGAGTATAATAATGGCTCTTGGGGAGACCTTGAAAATTTAGGTCAAAAAATAAACACATCATACGATGAATTATTCCCTTTTATCTCCGATATTGGTGATCTTTACTTTGCCTCAAATGATTCGTCAGGAATGGGCGGCTTGGATATTTATAAGGCAGAGAAATCAGATGGATCTTATTTGCGTGGTGAAATAATGCCCGCGCCAATCAATACTGAATTTGATGATTTTGCCTTTGTAAAACAAAAAGACACGGGAAAAGACAATGGCTTATTGAGTTCAAACCGACCAAACGGATCGGGTATTGATGATGTATATTATTGGGAATATCTGGTTAAACCATTTGCCATTAAAGGAACTGTTACAAATACAAAGGGAGCTGTTGTTGCCAATGCTACATTAGATTTTGTGGATGTAAACGGGATAAAACAAAATGTTCATACAAACGGCGATGGCCAATATCGAGTTTCGGCTGAGCGTAATGGGACATATCATATAGATATTGATCATCAGGATTATTTTAATGATTATTTTGATATTGTAGCTAAAGCTGATTTGCTTACCGAATTCTTTGTTTACGACATAGTTTTGGAGGATTTTCCAAGTTTTAAAATTCGACCTGTAGATGAACAGGGAGTGCCAATTATTGATATGAATGTTAGAATAAATTGTGATAACGAGGATATGTTTACAGGACTTTCGACAGAAGAAGGTATATTTTGGGAATTCCCGCATAAATATAGGAGAGGAGATAGTATTTCAATCTTAATTGACTTTAATAAAACAGGTTATCTAAACAAGAAAGTTACTTTTAATATGGTTGTTGAAGATGGTGGAGATGTTGTAATTCCCAAGGAGCAGTTGGTGTTTGTGAAGGCAGAGGAAAAACTGGAGATTTCAAAAATTATCGATTTACAACCAATTTATTATGATTTTGCAAAATGGGACATACGTCCTGATGCTGCTTTAGAGCTAGATAAAGTTATTGAGTTTTTAAATAATAATCCTAATATATCGATTGAGTTAAGCTCACATACCGATTGTCGTGGTAGCGATTATAGTAATTTGCAATTGTCAGACAAAAGAGCAAAATCTGCCGCCGATTACATAAAGAAAGGCATTAGTAATCCAAATCAGATTTATGGAAAAGGATATGGTGAGACAAAGCCTATTCATAGCGATTGTGCAGGCTGTACTGAAGAACAGCATGCCGAAAACCGTAGAACAGAGTTTACTATCGTTAAGGTAAGTGAATAATGTTCTTATTTGCGTAGTGGTTAAGCTGCCCTTCGGGGTGGCTTTTCTTTTACTTTTTTGCAGACTAAAAAATATTGGCTTATTCCATATCTATCAAATTAACAGCATACTCAATAACATTATCCACTCCGGTTTCGTTTGCATCAGCAGATAAAATTACTGTGTGGTTGGGGGGAACGCCATCTTCGTAATTGTTGCCATCAACAGCAATAGTGCGAGTTATTGAGAAGCGATATGTCCAACCGTTTGGTAATTGTCCACCATTAGGTAATCCTAAACCGCCACCGGTTGTGTCACCAACTAAAACTACATCATCAAATGCATAGGTGCATACCGAAAAAAACGACGAAGCACTATATGAACCTCTATCGGTTAAAATGATAATTTTGTTTTTATATACATCTCTTTCTGTAGCATTTGAGTAAACAGACTCCAGATTTGTAAAATCATCTTCGGCAAGTCCTGCCTTTATCTGGGTGTCGTACAAAAGTCTTTCGTCATTACAAAATAAACTTAAGAGTTTAAAAACATTGTCAACATAGCCTCCACCATTTTGTCGAATGTCAATAATTAAGCCTTGAGTATTTTTATATCTTTCCAAAAGAAAATCTAATTCATAATTACTTATTATTGAATTGCTAAATGAGGAGTATCTGATATAGCCAACATTACCATTATCAATAAAATTGTGTACAAATGAACCTGTAGTATAGTAATTATCTTTAAGATAGTTTTCTTTAATTATTCGCGTGTTTATGTTTACAGGTCCTAATAATGTTATGTCAAATCGCGATAAATTAAATGGAGAAAAAAGGTTTACATGACCATCTCTAAGCTCATTTAGCATACTTCCTAGTACATTAAAAAGGCTGTCGCTACTCATTTCGTTGCTAATCTGAGGACGATAAACTTCGTAGATGCTGTCCCAATCTATTTCTTTATATTCCAAAAAGGCATACTTTTCGTTTACCTCGTTCCATAAATAATTAAAGTTTTGAACCGGCGTGTTTTCAATTTCTTTCTCGAATGCAAGCTTTTCGCATGACGAAAAAGTAAGCATTGTAGCAAAGACTATTACAACCACGATATATATATTTGATTTCATAACTGACAATTTTAATTGATTTTAAAAATAAGACTGAATAAAACCGCATGCTTAGACATGTCTAGTCGGTTCGAAGAATATTTACCTGTCGTGAAAAAATCCCAATAGTATGCAAATCTATACATGTTTCCATTTTTGAGAAATCTTGCTAGTGATATGTTTGAATTTAATCCCGGAAAAACTTTACTTTTGAATTTATAGTTTGGCAATAACATGTCGGAGTTTAGGGTGGAGTTCCCAGGATTTGTAAAACCTTGTCTGTAAACAAGTGAATAAACAGGTACTCCTATTTTAAATGATGCTAGATAGTGTTTTTCTTTTCGAGTGTATTTAAATAACCATAAAAATTTCTTTTGTTTTTCTTTTTTAGTGAAATCTTTGGTAATCATATAGTTTAGGTTAAAACTGCTTATGTTATCAAAAGAAAATGCTGCGTTTTGAAAAGCATTGTTAACTCTTAGTGCAGTATAATTACTTAAGGATGTTCCGGGATAATGTTTAAATCCAGTGTCGTCATAATCAGTGTAATGCCGATAATAAAAAATCTCACCGTTAAAAGTATTTGCAGAGGCAGTAAAGAAATCATCGTCTGTTGCTCGAATTAACAACCCGTTATAACTGCTTAAGCTTGTTTGAATTAAATTTTTCCCAAAGAATCCCGAGTATGTGATGTCTATTGCCGGTAAAAATGCAGTGTAAAATAATGGAGAAGTGCCCATGTCTCGCAAACTTCCTGTTGCTAGTCCTGCACTGATGTCGATATAATTACTTTTCTGTTTGTCACTGATATTGTCGTCTTGAGCGTATGCAACTTTTACACTAAAAAGTATAAAAATTATTGCGATTAGTTTATAATTCATTGTAATGGTTTTTCAAAGTTGTTTCTATTTTTGCAAAAATATAGTTTTGATATTTAATAAACGCAAAAATAGAAACTAATCTAAAATAAAAGTAACTATCTAGATAAATTATCTTTGTGTATTTGATTTTTGTATTTGTATTTCAATAAATTACCCCGTGCCCCATGCCCTATGCACCAAGTCCCATGCAAATCTTTATTTCAAACCAGCCAAATAATTACAAAAAAATTATTATTATTGTGAAATTACGATTAAATAATCATCGTTATAGCGTTTTTTATTATTAATCTAACAATTGCAACTATGAGACTCTTTTTAAAATCGACCTTTTTGGGTTTTGTAATTCTTTCGCTGCTTTTTTGCTCGTGCCGACAATTATTGCCTGTGAAGATTAAACGTGATAAAAAAACTGAGATTAAAGACGATCCAATTCATATCTCTGAATCGGAATGCGAATATCTTACCGATTCTCTTGATCTATTTGGAATATACGAAATTCCTTACTATTATGGCGGATTAAGTCCGCAGTATCCAATTGCGTATTCTTATTTTTCATTGAATTATGATGAAGAATCAGCTGGCTTTCAGATTTCAGGAGGCATGATTGGTTTGGCTGAGAATCCAATAGTTATTGTAGATGGCAATTATGTTGTTATAGACTCAAAAGAGAAATTCCAGACAACATTTGCTCCAATTGAGAGCGAGGAGGAAGCCTTGGCTTATGTTTGTGCATACACTGGAACTTATCCTCAGTATGAGTTCGACTTGCCTTTCCGTTATCGAAAATATATGAGAATACTCCCTCAATCTTATGCTGAAAAAACCGAAAATGGTTACCTTGTTGTTTCTTACGATTATGATGTCTTTGGTTGCGGTCCGCATACACATTGGTATGTCGAAAGTTTTGTCGATTTTGATGGAAATGTAAAAGAAGTCGATAGAAAAAAAGCATACGAAGACCCAATAGAAGACCGTTTGTGTGTTGATTAGCAGTCGTTTTGAAAAATTATATGGAAAAATCTCAATTGGGTTTGCATATTATTTTTATTTTTGTCTGCATAAATAAAAGTTATGCGAAAGATATACTGTATTGGTGAGACTGTTTACGATATTTTGTTTCAAGGTGGCAAAGCAATTGAATCTCGTCCCGGCGGACCGGTGTTAAATGCTGCTGTTACATTGGGAAGGCTAGGAGAGAAGGTGTATGTCGTTGGCGATCAGGCCGATGACGCTATTGGTCACATTATTGCCGACTTTCTTGTCGAAAACAGAGTTTCAACCAAATATCTTACATTATATAGCGGTGCTAAGTCGAGGATGTTGCTGGCATTTTTGAATGAGTTTAATGAACCATCATATAGTTTTTACAAAATCAGAGTTGATGGACCTGTAAAAATAATGTTCCCGGAAGTGAAAAAGGACGATATAGTGCTTTTCGGTTCTTTTACTTCGATAAAAAAAGAAGTGCACAGTGACTTAATAAATTGTCTTAAAACTGCACGAGAAAATGGTGCCTTAATCGTTTATGACCCAAACTTTAGACCGGTTCACATTAAAATCAGAGATCAGATAATAGACTTCGTTCACGAAAATATTTCACTCTCGCATATTGTAAAAGGATCTAACGAGGATTTTCAGAATTTATTTGAAGCAAACTCTGCAATTAGTGCAAAGGAAATAATATCTAAGCATGGTTGCCATAATATGATTTATACTGCAAATAAATACGGTGTTAATTTGTTTACAGGCGATTTTCATAAGATTTTTGATGTCCCTCGAATCGATCCGGTTTCAACTGTAGGAGCAGGAGATAACTTTAGTGCAGGACTTATCTATGCCATAATACAAGAGAATATTTATGCTTCGGACCTCGAAACACTTGATCATAATGTGTGGCGAAAAATAATTCGTGTTGCAATCGATTTTGCAATAAATGTTTGCCTTAGTTACGATAATTATATTTGCGACGATTTTGTCACAGACTATATCGTAAATGGTCGAATTAAGGAATGTTAATAGAAACTATTTCCAATTGCCATTTATTTTCTTACCACATTCCGGACAAGTGCCGGTAAAGCCTTCCGTTTGTGCTTCAAATCCATTGCGCTCAATAACGATCGCATTACAATATGGACAAATTGTATTTCTTTTCTCTGAATTTACATTGCCCAGATAAACATACTTTATTCCATGTTCTTTTGCAATACTGTATGCTTGCTCAAGCGTTGTTAATGGTGTCGAAGGCACATCCTGCATTTTGTATGATGGATGAAAACGACTAAAATGCAACGGCACATCTTCAAATCCATTATCCGATAACCATTTGCACATTTCTTCAATCATTTTTAAATTGTCGGAGTGGTTAGGAATTATCAAATTCGTAATTTCAAGCCAAACACCTTGCTCTTTTAGTGTTTTGAGAGTATTTAGTATAGGCTGGAGGCTAGCTGTTGTAATATCACGGTAAATAGAATCGCTAAAGCATTTGAGGTCGATATTTGCTGCATCAATAAATGGGATTAATTCCAGTAATGGCTCTTGGTTTATAAAACCATTTGAAACTATGATGTTTTTTAATCCTTTTTCGTGTGCAAGTTTTGCCGTTTCAAGCATAAACTCATAAAATACCGTTGGCTCAGTATATGTGTATGAAATTGAATTACAATTGTTCTTAATTGCTGTGTAAACAATTTGCTCAGGACTTGCTTCGGTAAAGTCAATATTCATGGGTGAAACTTGCGATATACTAGAGTTTTGGCAATTTTTACAATGTAAATTACATCCTGCTGTTCCGATAGAAAAAGTATTTGAGCCCGGATAAAAATGATATAGAGGCTTTTTCTCAACTGGATCGATATGAACAGCAACTATTTTACCATAACTCATTGATATTAAATCGCCATTCTCGTTTTTTCTTGCATTGCAAAGTCCTATGCTTCCGGGTTTTAAAATGCACTCATGTGGACATAGTTTACAGATCACTTTGTTGTTATCAAGTTTTTCGTAATACATTGCTTCTTTTTGAGGACTTATTCCAAAATCCTTTTCAGAAAAAATAATAGCTTCGTAGGTATATATATCGGCATGTTTCCAGCCATCGTAACTCAAACCTGCTTTGTCGCGTGCACAATGTCCCAAAAATTCTTCCAAGGTCCAACCGGTTTCGGTTGCTACTTGCGGTAAAAATGTGCCTCCACGATATCCGCTTTTTATGTAAATACCATGTTTTCCTAATTCTATTTCCGAAATACTGTCTATTTTTTTCATAGGGGTCAAAACAGAAATCTCAATGTCAATTTCATCAAGCTCAGACTTGGTTACAGGCGAAAATCTATGGTCTTTTTGTGATGCTGCAATTGCCATCTCTACAATAACCTCATAGAGCGGAATATCCGGTTCAAACCGGCCTATGCATCCTCTCAAATTGCCGTTTTTATGAAGTGTTACAAAAGCTCCACAATGAGAATTGAGATTTTCGGAGAAATTTATTCCACTTAAATCGGGCTTGGTGTTTTTGTCGATTTGTGTTTCAATACTTAAACGTGCTATTTTTAGCAGTTGAATTTTTTCTTCGTCACTTAATTTAAATGTACTATCGTCCGATGCAGTAATAGATATTGCCCAATAACCAACAACCCTGTCATGACTGCCATATTCAGAATCACCTGAGTTTTTGTATTGTATTTTATTGTATTCATAATCTTGATTTGTCAAATACATTAAAGTTAATGCTGCTGACCAACCACAAATATTTGTTGCAAGGTTCTCTATATTTGACTTTTTGTATTTATTAATGACATCAATAAAGTTGTCTGGGTTGGAACTGCACAAAGCATCACATGTGATACTATCAATTTTTACAGCATTTTCATAATCAGGATAGTGTGAAAAATCACTTGAAATGACAAAAGCATTGTTTTCTGTGAAGTAGGGTTTTAAAACATTTGCGATTTCTTGAATCTCGGATATGTTACTTGTACCTATTACAATTGGAACGATATTGAAATCATTTTGTAAATGAAATTGTAGTAATGGCAATTGAACTTCGATGCTATGTTCGGTTTTATGAGCATCGGCATGAAACGAAAAAACACTATTATTATTTATTAACTCGTTGCACAATTGAGTATTTACAAAAACTTCACCAAGTGGAGTTTCATAATTTCCAATATTATAAATGGAAGCGCCGTCAAAATAGCTGGTATGACTTGATGCTAAAATAAATATATTCTCGTATTGCTTTTCAGGATTTATCTGATTTATTGCACTTGCTGCGACCTCACCGCTAAAAACATATCCTGCATGAGGCGATATAACTGCAATAGCATCTTTTTTTCTTTCCTTTGCCGGAGCAAATAAATGTATTAAATCGTTTCTTAGGCTTGATTCATCACCGGAATAGAATTGACCTGCAACAGCTGGTTTTCTGTTCATAGTATTATCGTTTTTTGTTGTTTGTGGTTTAATGTGATTGTTCAAACAAAACATAAAGATGGAAAATAAAAAGTATATTTTGAGTGTTCTCCCCATTTTACATTTCTCGGTCTTTTTGCAAATATACAAAAATTCTGAATAAAAACTCTAAACTCTAAACTCTAAACTCTAAACTCTAAACTCTAAACTCTAAACTCTAAACTCTAAACACTAAACACTAAACACTAAACACTAAACACTAAACACTAAACTCTAAACTCTAAACTCTAAACTCTAAACTCTAAACTCTAAACTCTAAACTCTAAACTCTAAACTATAAACACTAAACACTAAACACTAAACACTAAACACTAAACACTAAACACTAAACACTAAACACTAAACTCTAAACTCTAAACTCTAAACTCTAAACTCTAGACACTCATAACTTTAGGCACTCTAGGCACTTTCAACTTTAGACAGGCCGTCCCCTGAGCGAAGTCGAAGGGTAGGCACTCCCAACTCAAGGCACTCAATACACTCCTCACTGCAACAACAATACCTCTATTCTTCGATTTTCTGCTGCCTTCCAATCTTCATCTTCGGTAGTCCATATTGGATGTTTTTCGCCTAGTGGGATTAGAATAATTCTCTCCTGATTAATTCCTTTTTCAACAAAGAATTTTTTGGCCCAGTCACATCTTCTGTCTGAGAGTTGTAAATTATACTCGTCTGTATCAACTAGATCGGTATGACCAAAAATAGCGACAGAAAGACTTGTATCTTCAATAAGCTTTTCAACAAGTAGCTCAACATTTTCAACATAATCATCAATTAAAATATCTCCATTAAAATTAAAATAGCCAATTGCCTGAGGTAATGTTATCGGTGTTTTGCCGTTGTACAAGCTATCGTACATATTCCAATATGCATTCGGAATGGATTTTGATTCGTCCAAATCATCGGGTATTTCAGTAAAAACAGGCTTGTGGGTTGTGATTTTTTCTCCTATGTTATTGTTGTATGTGAGCTTAATACCATTGAAATTTTCTAATGAGTTTGGTTTAAAACTTACAACATAATAATTTGCGCTTAGGTATGGTAACTCAGTCCAAACTCCAATTATTTCTTTGTCTGAGTTTATCTCAAAGTATTTTCCTCCAGTATATGCCGACAAAACTTCTAGTAATGCTCTGTTAACATTGTCTCCAAAAGCTATGCATGTAATTTTTATATCGTTGTCTTTTGCATATTTCGCAATCTGCATTGCACTTATTGCTTTCGCGTTCTTGACAAAAAGAGATGAATTCTCGTAACCATCTGTAAAAATTATAATTTCTTTGGGTTGTTTAGACTCTTTTAGACTTATTAAACCTTCGCCTACTGCTGCGTAAAGAGCTGTTCCTCCACCAAACCCCCAAAGACCTTTTCTCAAATATCTCGAGTTTAGAGCTGCCTTGTCTTTTGTTAGCTCAGAAATTATACTAATTTTATCATCAAATTTAACAATACTTAAATTGTCTTGATCATACTTGTTGATTATAAATGATTGTGCAGCATGCTCAAGTGTATTTATCGGCTCAATCATAGAACCACTGTAATCCAAAACCATTGAAATGTCTCGTGGAATTGTCTCTTTGGAAACATATTCCTCTACTTTAAAGTTTGTAATTTGTTTACTTTTTCCTCCTGTGTAAGTTTCAACTAGTCCAATAAAGTGTTTTTTCGATTCCTGATCGCTAATTGCAGGAGGCGCAAGTCCGTGAACAAAATTCCCTGAGCTATCAACAACAAGAACATATAGTTTTACTAAATCGGGATATTCGCTTAAATCTGTTGAGAATATCTCATAATCTAATCTAACGTTTTTTTGAATTTTGGAGTAGTCGGTTTCGCCGGAAATATATTTTCGGCTAATCATGTGTGTTTTAAATGCTCTTTGATCGGTATTGCCATTTAAATATGCAGTTAGGGTGATGATTTCATCACTTTCAGGTTTGTGCTTAAAAAACCCTTTTAAAGGCTGCGAAACATCAGAGCAAGATAGTTTTACAGAATCAGCATCTTCAACAAGCCAAGTTAAAGTAATATCTTCGCCTCTAAAAAATGTCTTATTGCCTGTGAAAACCTTAATTTTAGAATCATAAACTTGGATGCTAAAGTCTTTAACCTCGTAAGTACCATCTGACCGATATATTTCTGCTCTAAATTGCGAATTTTCACTTACCTCAATGTAAATATCGCCAATAGGAGGCAATGCTCCGCTAAGATTTATGAATTTTATACTATCTGTATTTTTAAACTCCCACGAAATATTAACATTTGAGTTGCGTGGAACTTTAAAAGGATAATCAAATTTTTCAATTATTTGTACTTTTACTTTCTTAGATTCACCAGAGGCAAAGCCGTATTTATTATATGCGGTAATTGATATTACTGTGTCTTTTGAGGCTTTAAAGGGGATTCTGCCTGTAAGGTCAAAATCTTCTTCAAGACCAAATATTCTAACGTATTCTGCGTTTTCTGCTGTCCAGCTTATTGATGCTTGTTCTTCGTCTGTTATTTGAGATGGAACACGAAAATCAATAATTGTAGGTTGCAATACTTTTACTCTGATCTTTTTTCGCATGCTCTGATTTCTTTTATCAGCAAAAAAAGTATAGGCGGTGGTCTGTTCAGGTGCAATAGTAATTGACCCGTTTAATGGCAACCTCTTATTACTAATCTCATAGCAAAAAACACTCTTGGCATGCTCCGATTCCCAGGATATCGTTACAGAATCGCCAAGCGAAATAGTGTTTTTATCAGTAAATACTTTTATACGTGGCTTTTTGGCAGAAACATCTAAAACACAAATCAGTAATATTATACTGATAAAAATTAGGTGGCGGCAAATTTTCATATCAGAATTTTTATATTTTAACGAAAATAAAACAAATTTTATTGAGTACAGCATAAAAAAATATCATATTTCTTGCGAAACATATTCCTGCATCAATGGGATGTTGAAAAGGGAATGAAAATTGTTTATCTTTATATTCTAAAGAATGTTGATTATGAAAAAATATTTGGAAATAAAATCTTTATCAATTATCAGCTTATTATTTTTTCTGATAATAATGATTTTAGTTTTTGAATCTTGTGAAACAGCCTTTTTGAATCCATCTAATGGTGCTGCTCGAGGAATTATTAACATAAACTCCGATAGCTTGAGGAATGATTCTGCGATAATTGAAAGCGCCGATAGTTTGTTAGTTTTATCTGAAGTTAATCATATTGACAAACAAACTAGTTTTCAGGAAAAGGAAAGAATTGAGCTTGTTCGGTATGAGGAAGGTCCCGGCGATAACAATTTCAATGGAAAACCTCTGACAGTTCAAATGGAGATTCACAGCGATGATTATAAACTTATTCCCGATACACTTTTATTTATTGTTAAGCAAAAATATCAGAGTTGGGAATCTTATTTTCCAGTGTCAATTGCCGATAATTTTGATGAGGGAATATCGACAGAGCATATTCATTATCCTGAACTTACAGTAAATTTTCAATTGTTTGAAGATGGGCTTTCCGAAAGGCCATACTTGATTGTACCAGTAAAAGTTTATCGAGATAGAAGTGGTATTACTCATTCATATTTTATTGAGTGAAATAATAAAATTTTGTTAAAATCTGTTATTTACTTGAATGATAATGATTGTTTAATAACTTTGTAGTGTAATTTTTGTTATCAGTTTGACTGATATATTTGTTGAAGAAAAATTTTAAAAAATGAGATTTTCTAAATTAGTTTTAGCTTTTGTTTTTGTATTTATTTCAAGTTTTACCTTTGCTCAGGACCTAAACAGTCAGACGCGTAAGTTTAATAAGTTGCTCGCATTAATCGAAATGACTTATGTCGATTCTGTCGATATTGATGAACTTGTGGAGGTTGCAATTATTGAAATGCTTAAAGATATGGATCCCCACTCAGTTTATATCAGCTCCGAAGAAATTGAGAAAATGAAAGAGCCTCTCGAAGGCAGTTTCGATGGAATTGGAATTCAGTTTCGCCTTATGGAAGATACTTTGGTCGTAGTGGGGGTAATAAGTGGTGGACCGTCTGAGAAAGTAGGTTTGATGACCGGCGACCGAATTATTGCTGTTGATGATGAAAATATAGCAGGAGTAGGGATTGACAATGCTGGAGTTGCCGAAAGATTAAGAGGTAAAAAAGGAACACAGGTTGTAGTTACCATCAAAAGACGTAATGTTAAGAAACCTTTGGAGTTTAAAATCATTCGCGATAAAATTCCAATTTATAGTGTCGATGCAAGTTATATCACAGAAAATAATGTTGGATATATTAAGCTAAATAGATTTGCCAGATCTACCGAGGAAGAACTTGATTCAGTGTTCCAAAAATTTGAAAATGCCGGAGTAAAAGATATTATTTTAGACTTGTCAGGAAATACCGGTGGTTATCTCGATAAAGCTGTTAGTTTATGTGATGAATTTATGAAAGAGGATAAACTTATCGTATATACCGAAGGTTCAAAAATGCCTCGTACTGAATACAAATCAACAGATAAAGGACGATTCAAAAAAGGAAAACTTGTTGTTATTGTTGATGAAGGGTCTGCTTCTGCTTCGGAAATTGTTTCGGGTGCTTTGCAGGATTGGGACAGAGCTGTAATAGTTGGACGAAGAACTTTTGGTAAAGGTTTGGTGCAACGCGAAATGATGCTTACTGATGGATCCGCTGTCAGACTTACAATTGCTCGTTATTATACCCCAACAGGACGATTGATTCAAAAACCTTACGAAGAAGGTTACGACGAATATTCTCAGGATATCGCAAACCGATTCTTGCACGGCGAATTCTCTAATGTGGACAGTATTCAGTTTGCCGACTCATTAAAATTTACAACTCTGGTTTACAAAAAAACAGTTTATGGTGGCGGAGGTATTATGCCCGACGATTTTGTAGCTGTTGATACTACTCTACGATCCGATTATCATGTAGAATTACTTCGCAAAAATATTCTATTTACTTTTGTTTCAAAATATGTGGATAGAAATCGTGCTAGTTTGAGTGCTCAATATGCTGATGTCCAGTCGTTTAAGTCTGCTTTTGTTGTCGATGATAATCTTCTGGCAGAACTTAAAGCCGAGGCTATAGAGGCTGAAATAAATATAGACTCTCTCGCAAAACCAACGCCCGAACAAGATTTATATCTGAAAAATCATCTTAGATCTTTAATAGCAGGTGACATCTGGCGCAATAATGAGTTCTGGCAGATTTACAATGAATTTAATCCTTTCTTTAAACATGCCGAAAGTATTATTCTCGACGAAAAACTATACAACTCTATGTTAAAGGGAAAATAATGCCTGTTTTTAATTGGATTGTTGAGAACTGGATTGAGTTGTTTGCAGCTTTATTCGGATTGGTCGGGATATTCTTGCAGATTAAACAAAATCATTGGTATTGGCTTACTTCTATTGTGATGGTTAGTTTGTATATCTGGGTGTTTTTTGATGCAGGCTTTTATGCCGACATGTCTTTTCAATTTTACTATTTAATTATTAGCATCTATGGATGGTATTTTTGGATAAGCGGAAAAACGAAACTCGAGAACGATAATGTGATAAAAACTTCGAAACTAAGTGTTAAACAATGGCTCTTTAGCATATTGTTAAGTTTCGTTTTCTTTGGATTTATCCTCTTTATTTTAAAGAAATTTACCGATTCCGCAGTGCCTGTTGGCGATGCATTTACAACAGCCCTGAGCTTTGTGGCAACATGGTTACTTGCTCGTAAAATTCTTGAAAATTGGCTTTTTTGGATTGTTATAGATGCTGCATCAACCGGATTGTATATTTACAAAGGATTGTATCCTACCGCAGTTTTATTTACTGTTTTGACAATACTCGCATTTGTTGGCTATTTTAAATGGAAAAAAGCTTTTGTATATGATTAACAAAATTAAAATAGTTATTACCGGGCCTGAATCAACAGGAAAATCGACTCTCACCAAACAATTGTCGGAATATTACAATGCTGATTGTGTTGCCGAGTTGGCAAGAGAATTTATCGAAAAACTTGGACGAAAATATGCTTTTGATGATGTCTGCGAAATTGCCAAACTACAAATAAATGCCGAGCTTAATACACCCAATCAGGATGGTGAAATTGTGTTTTATGATACCGACCTAATCGTAACAAAAATATGGTTTAAACGAGTATTTGATAAAGTGCCTGATTGGATAGACACTCATTTGCAAAATCATCCTGCGTATTTACATTTGTTGTGCTATCCCGATTTGCCATGGGTTTACGATCCTGTACGAGAAAATCCGGATAACAGATTAGAGCTTTTTGACGAATACGAATCTGAGATTAAACAACTTGAAATTCAATATCATATTATTACCGGAGTAGGCGAGGAGCGATTTCGAAATGCTGTAAAGAGTATTGAGAGTTTTTTAGCACTGAAATAACAATGCTTTTAGGAGAATGTTAATATCTAAAATCACTTTTACAAACGCGAAATTGCTTAATCATATCTCAATTATGTTGGCATGTTATAAAAGCAGGCACTGATTAGTCGAAATCCTTCTTAAAATCAAAAGCAATTTAAGGCTGTGGGAATAGTTAAGTGATGTATTATCAATTCAAAATGCAATTATTAAACTAATAATATGATTTCTTCGTGCAATATTCAAATTTATACTTTAAATTTGCATTGTAAAATTAAAGTTGTACTTTAAATTTGCACTGTATTATTAAACTTATACTTTAAAATTCTAAGTACATGACAAAAAATTGCAACATAATTTGAATTTTTCAAGATTATTGCTAAAAATCAGATTTGCCAAGTAATCTAGCCCATATTTAAATAAGGATTTTGCTTTTCTTTTGTGTTTTTTTATTTTTATAGGAACAGTTTTATTTAAAAATATTCCGGTTTTATATGCCCAGACATAAGCAATAAGTACCAAAGCTAATAACTTTTCAATTCTTTCAGGGTCTTTTAGATGCGTATCTTCAATGTTAAATCCGCTTGACTTTAAAGCCCTAAAGGCTGTTTCTATTTGCCATCTTTGTTTATATGTGCTTTGAGCAAGGTTTTGACTTTCAAAAGAAACGATTATTTGTAATTATGGTTTACCTTCTTTACTTTTTGCCAATGATCCAGAAATAAAACATTTTTGTTTTCCAATATAAAACGCATGTCTGTAATAATCTGATTGGTTGCATTTCAGATGACTAAAAAGCCTTGATACATTGTATTTTCTCTGATTCTTTTTATTGAATGCAATGAAATTATTGCGTATCCTAACATGATATTTTATTTTGTTTGTATTCAAATATTTCATCCATTGCTCACCAATAAATTCTCTGTCAGCCAAAAGGAATTTTATAGAGTCTTTACCAAATAAGTTTATGTAGTGATTCATAAGATTTATTCTTTCTTTAGTTGATGAATTTCCAAATTTTGGCAGTAGCTTAAATAGTATTGGAAATGCGACACCGTCGTAAACTATTGCAATGACAAGAAAGTTGATATTCGTTTGCCCAAACTTCCAATTTGTCCTATCCATTGCTAAACTATATGGAGGGTCATGTGGTAGTAACGAATAAATCAATTTTGCAATTAGGTCAAGATCTAATTTAAACTCAGAAATAAAACGTTGAATACGCCTTAATGATGAATCTACTTTTGCTGTATGATCAAAGTATATAGCTAACTTCTCGAAACAAACAGTCTGTGCTGAACATAAAGCAGTTATAAATAGTCCAATAAATTTTATTCTTGCTAGATTTAAACTTTTTCCAAAGATACTTATCAATGTGTCATTTAAAATGCTAATTTTACTTTCAACTTTGGTAGTCATATACGTTAGTTTTAGACGTGAGAATTTATTATCTAACGTATTGATTGCCAGAGTTTTATGCAAGTAATTTGTTTGTTATTTGTTAATAGTAGATTGTTGATAATTATTTGATTATCAGAAAATTAAGAATTTTTGTCATGTACTAAGTTTAAAATTGTATGTATTTAAGAAAACAAATATTTGAAGGATTAGAAAAGGAATCATGCTTTTTTTGGGGTGCTCGACAAACCGGTAAAACTACATTGTTAAAGCAAATGTTTCCCGATTCAATTTATATTGATTTCTTGATTAATTCTGAGTTTTTACGTTTTAGTAGCAATACGGATTTGTTGAGAGAAGTAGTCGAAGCAAATAATAGCGACAAGCCTGTAATAATTGATGAAGTTCAACGTTTGCCGGAATTGTTAAACGAAGTTCATTGGTTAATTGTGAACAAAGGTACGCAGTTTATTTTAAGCGGTTCTAGTCCGCAAAAATAATCAGAGCAGGAGTAAATTTATTGGGCGGTAGAGCTTTACGCTATGAACTTTATCCATTGGTGTATTCTGAAATTGATAATTTTAATCTAAAAAAGGTTCTAAGTTGGGGAAGTTTACCGCGACACTATTTGTCCGAGAATCCCAAAAAACTTCTGTCTGCGTATATTGGCTCTTACTTGCGTGATGAAATTATTGCAGAGGCTAAACTGCGAAATATTACAGCTTTTACTAAATTTCTCGAATCTGCTGCTTTTTCAAATGGTGAAATTGTAAATTATTCAAATATGGCTACCGATTGCGGTGTTAGCTCTGTAACTGTTAAGGAATATTTCGGCATTTTAGAAGATACTCTTATCGGACGATTTGTACCTGCTTATACAAAAAAAGCTAAAAGACGTATTGTAAGTTCTCCAAAATTCTATTTTTTTGATATAGGTGTTGCAAATTTCCTGCACAAACTTAATGGAGTTGTCGAAAAAACTGAAGCTTATGGCAAGGCTTTGGAACATCTTGTTTATCTTGAGATGTACGCTTATTGCAAATACAATGATTTAGATTATGAAATTTCTTATTGGCGAACATCTGCTCAAACAGAAGTGGATTTTGTTGTTGGTAATGCCGAAATTGCAATAGAAGTAAAAGCTGCTGACAATGTTCAAAACAAACATTTAAGAGGATTGAAACAATTTGCTGATGATTATCAGCCTAAAAGATCTATTGTTGTAAGCACAGATAAATATTACCGAAAGAGTGATAATATTGAAATGATGCATATAGAATATTTTTTAAATGAACTTTGGAACAATAGAATTATAAATAGCTAAAAATATAATCATGATTTCGTTTCGATAAACACACTAAGACTATTTCAGTAGTTAAAATAGAATTTTTGATAAGAATTTTTACAAAATTGTTCAATCGATTTTCGATTTTTTGTATATTGCAATTTTGTATATAATATCAATTGAAGAAAACACTATTTTACATGGAAAAATACTTAAACCAACTTATTGAGGATCTTGCAAAAGCAGAGGCAAATCCCACTCCGGAACCCGATTTTGGAACAACTTATAAAGAGTTCGAGAAGATGATGTTGGAAATCGAAAAAGGAGAACTGATTTCATCCAAAGAAATGCTAAATGTGAGTTACGAAGAATTGCCTCCCGCAAAAATGCTTACCCCTGAACAGATCGACAAACTGTTAAATGCTATTTTTAATGCACTAGAAGCCAAAGGTACAGATATTAGTGTTCCAAGTGGAAATGCCCCACAAGAAGTAATATACGAAGCAATCCGCGAACACTTCCAAGAGGGGTTTCGTGTTATTCCTGGTTGGACAATTGATTTCTGTAGTGGCTGCTGCGAATGTTGTCACTTTGAGAACTATTGCGATACAAACAAAGAAGAATGGTTACCTGATGATTTTAAAAATGATAACGAAAGTCTGTCATAAACCGGATTTATACCAATTTATATCTGGTGTTTTGATATTATATAAATCTGCATCTAGGCAACCTATTTGTAAACCGTATATCAATCAACTTGTGCAAGGCGTGGCGGTTGAGTATAAAAAACCGTAAAGAATCCAGACTTTACATTGCCAACAAAAACCTTTATCGTGATACAAAATAAATCAGGCAATGTAAACGTCAATGAAAAGAAAAATAAACTATTTGCTTTTTTTTCAACCTCCAACAACAAACGCACCTTTTTCTTGAACGTTGTGTATGTTGAGATTTAGTGTATCATTTTCGGTCAGCCATTCATCTATACGATAATAACTGTTACTTCCATCAATAATAATGGTGTCAAATTCAAAAACATCAATTAAATCACTAAGTTTTGTCGGAGAGTTGTTCGATAGTATGATATAATCCAATTTTGTCTTTTCTTCATAATCATATACAGCCGGGAAAAAATTATTATCCGCAATAAAAATCCTTAAATCGTCAAATCCTATAAAACCTTTTTTGTAAAAAACCGACTGATTGTCGATCACGGCAACATTGCTTAAGACTGACTGATAAGTTGGAGAAATATCAATATACTTCTCTCGGTCGAGACCTTTTTTTAGCCAATTGTTTTTAGCCGTAAACTCGATCTGTTTGTTTGCAACCGAATCGATGTTTGCAAATAGAATATTGTCTTTGCCTTCGATGATATTTATTGCCGTAATTTTGTTGATATTATAAACAATAACATATTTTTGCTCTTTTGATTCGATATCTTGAAAAAGATTTATTGCCGAAAAAACAATAACAAAACTGATGGCTGCAAACAAGTGCTTATATTTTTTTGTGTTAAAAAAGAAAACTGCGAATAAAATTATTGCTCCATATAGCACAAATAGCTGCAATCCACTTATATAAATGTTTTCGCTAACTGAAAATGGCAACGACTCTATGCCTTTGCTTAAAAAATTCATCGATTTTACCGATAATGCGAGTAGCTTGATAATAAATGGGGCAAAAAATCCTAAACCCGAAAAAATAAATGCTAATATACACAACCAAATTGCAATCGTAGAGAGTGGAATCAGTAAATAATTTGCTAATATAAAATAGTTTGAAAACTGATGAAAATAAAATAGTCCTAATGGAGCGGTAGCAATTTGTGCAGCTACCGAAACAGCTGTTAGCGACCAAACTTTATCAATCCACTTGTTTTTTACCTTAAATATTTCATAGATCTTTGGATATAATAATATTATGCCAATTACAGCAGCATAAGACAGTTGAAAACCAATATTTGTTATGCTTAATGGATTGATAATCAGCAAAATAAAAGCAGAAATGGCAATTGCATTTAGCGAACCTGACGGGCGTTTCTGTATATTGCCCAAAGCAATTATGCTAAACATCAGAGCAGCACGGCTAACCGATGGAGAAAGTCCGGTGAGTGTTGCATAGAGCCATATAAAAATGATAATTAGAGCTGTTTTTATGTATTTTAGTTTGTCTGATTTTAGAAAAGAAAAAATGAAAACTAAAATCCCATAAATAATCCCTACGTGCAAACCCGAAACAGCAAGTATGTGCATTGCCCCCGATGATGAGTAGGAGTGGCGTATCTCATCGCTTAGTTTGTCTTTGTAACCAAGTGCAAGTGCAGAAATAACCGCTAATTCGTCGTCACTCAGTCCGTTTTTTTCAAGATTGGATATTAGGGTTTGTCTAAAATTAAGCAGTTTCATTTTGATGTCGAATCCCGGTTCGTTTTGTAGTATTTGCCAATCGTCGCCGGCAATAAAATCAGAACTGTAAATCAAGTTGTAAGTAAGATATTTTTTGTAATCAAACTCTTCGGGATTGCCTTTGTTTTCGATTTCTGAAAGTTGTGGACTGAAAATTATTTTGTTTCCTGCTTTAAGATTTTGCGAACGCTCATCATTTTCGATATAAAGCAATGTTTTTCCACTAGCCGATTGCCAGGTGTTATCATTTTTTACCGCAATGATATTGAGGTTTAATTTTGTAGTTTTGTCAGATATTTTTGGGTCTTCGCTGATTTCTCCAATTATGTAACCGCTGTATGAATTCAGATTTTCGTCACTATTATGACTAGTATATAGAGTTGTGATTAGCACGCCAAAACTTACTAATGTAAAATTAATAAGCAGTCCTTTTGCTAAACTAAGTGTGTAATTATCGAAAAGATGCAGAGCAATATTTGCAAGAATCAGGCAAATTGTAATTATTAAAAAAGGCTTTGATAGAGGTTCAAAAATAATTGCCAGAATAATTCCTAGCATAAAAGCTATAGTTATCCTGACAAAAGGATATTTTCTGATCTCCTCTATCAGACTAAAATTCATAACATTATTCGTATTTGTTAATGTCTTCGAAGATATCGACTAATTGTTCGTCGCTAATTCCTAAAAACATTAGAGCAGCTTCTGCATCTTTAACAAATGTATGCTCGGGGTATTCTTCTACATATTTTGTGTAAAAGATTCGTGCTTTTTCGTAATCCCCAATATAATTATCATACACAAAACCTTTCATAAAGATAACAGTAGGGTATTTTGGATAATCAGTGTAGTCTGTTTCTATTTGCGTTAGATATCTTACGGAATTGTGGGGTTGAGAAAAATTCATTGCAATTTCCGAAGCTTTAAAAAGATACTCGGGGCAAAGACTGTCCTGCGGATAATTTTCGACGTAATTTAGATATTTGTCAACCATTTCCAGAGCCTTATCTTTGTCAGGTTCGATGTCGTCAAATAAATCTTCTTCAAAATCGCTAATTTCTTTTGAGAGTTTTTGTTGTTCTGTTAACTCTTGTGGCTGGTTGTTTTTACAAGAAAATGTAAATAACCCGATAACAATAAAAAGGAAAATAAGAGTTCTGTTCATATTCAAAATAATTTTACTTTTAAGAATCCAAAAATAGTAAAAAAAACAATATTCAACTATGATAATTCCGAAACAACAAAGTCTAATTATTATTTCTCAGCGATTAGTTTTTGCTTTGCCTCAGCAATTTTTTTTGCCATTGCCGGACTGACTTCAGGATATTTTAGTTTTAGAGATTCTAGTTTTTCTTTTAAAATCTGGCTAACCAATAGACGTGAGAACCATTTTTTGTCGGATGGTATAACATGCCAAGGAGCTGTTTCAGTGGAAGTGTTTTTTAGCATTTGCTCAAATGCAAACATGTAATTGTCCCAATGTTGTCGTTCTTCGATATCTGCAGCAGAAAATTTCCAGTTTTTTTCTTGGTTTTCGATTCTTTCCAGAAAACGCTGTTTTTGTTCTGCTTTTGAGATGTTTAAGAAAAACTTTAGTACAATAATTCCATTATCAGTTAGGTATTTTTCAAAATTATTGATTTGTTCAAATCTTTTTTGCCAAAATCTGTCGGAGTTTATATAATCGAGTGGAAGTTTTTGGGCATTTAGATATTCTGGATGCACCCGACAAACAAGTACTTCTTCGTAATATGACCGATTAAAAATTGCAATATTTCCTCTTTCGGGTAAATGTTTGGAACATCTCCATAAAAAATCATGATCTAATTCCTCAGACGAAGGACTTTTAAAACTTTTTACCTGACATCCTTGTGGATTGACAGTTGACATAACATGTTTTATTATTCCATCTTTTCCTGCAGCATCAAGAGCTTGCAGTATTATGAGTACACCATACTTGTTGTAAGCATATAGTTTCTCTTGTAGAGACGCAAGGTCAAAAATATTATCATTAAGTAATTCTTTTGCCTCTTTTTTGTCATGAAATGAACCAGTGTCTTTTGGAGAAAAATCCAAAAGGCTTTGACCGCGTTGAAACTTATATTTACTAATTTCAATCATATTTAACTTTTATTAAGCCCAGTCTTGTTAGTTTTTAACTTTATACGAAGTGGCAACCTTGCCTTTAGTGATATTGTTTAGTTTGGTTTTAATAAATCGTTTTTTTATCGGCGAGATTTTGTCAACAAACATTATCCCGTTTAAATGGTCATATTCGTGTTGGATAATTATTGCAGGATATCCCTTGAGGTTTTCGGTTACTTTATTAAAATCACTGTCCAAGTATTCGATGGTCAGATTATTAATTCTGTTAACACTTTCGTTAATGCCTGGCACACTCAGACATCCTTCCTCGATAGCAATTGTTTCTTCGGTGTTAAAAGTTATTTTTGGATTGATAAAAACTCGTTTAAATCCTTCGAGTTCGGGTTCGTCCTTTGCCAAAACATTGGCGTCAATTGTTATTAAATTGATGTTTTTGCCAATTTGTGGAGCGGCAAGTCCAATCCCGTCTGCTTTATACATTGTCTCGAACATGTTATCAATTAACTCGTCTAAATTTGGATAATCTTTATCGATATCAACAGATTTTTTCCTTAATACAGGATTGCCATATAAATAAATTGGAAGTATCATAAGTTATAATTTTCTTTTTCTAAATAAGATTGTAAAATAATTGTTGCACTAATTTTGTCAACAGTAGTTTTATCTTTTCGTTTTTCCTTTTTTATGCCTACATCTATCATAGTTTGGAACGCCATTTTTGATGTAAATCTTTCATCAACTTCAACAAATTCCATTTCTTTAAAGACTTTTTTCAACCTGTTTAAAACTGGTTCTATGTATTTAACCGATTCAGAAGCTGTGTTGTTCATCTGAACAGGCATCCCAACAATAATTTTTTCTACCTCATTCTTTGCAAAATAGTTTGTCAGATAAAGCTCTAGTTCATGAGTAGGAACTGTTTCCAACGCAGTTGCTATAATACGGCTTGTGTCGGTAACTGCTATTCCGGTTTTTTTTCTCCCAATATCTAAAGCGAGGTATCTTTTCATTTTTTTTGCAAAAATATTGAGGTTTTTGTTATAAAACAACCAAAATGAAAAATTTTCGTTAAAGATTTGAATTTTATATTAAAATATTACTTATATTTACGGTCTAAAAGCATGAAAATTACGCAGTTATGAAAAAAATTCTATCATTATTCTTATTTTTGACAATATGTCTGGCAGGTATTTCGCAAATTACAACAAGCGAAGATTATGAAATATCTGTTTTAGTTACCGACACATTGATTAACGGCTGTACAACCGCCAGCAATGTTACAGTAAATAATGGAGCTTATGGATATTTTACAAAAGGCAATTCAAGTTTTCCTTTTGAGTCGGGTATTATTTTAGCATCAGGGGATATTGATAATGCTGAAGGTCCGAACTCTGGTGGTAGCGTTGGTAATGGAATTGGTAGCGGTGGCGATCCCGATTTGCAAGCATTATCCCCCGGATATACAATTAACGATGCTACGGTGCTTGAATTTGACTTTATTCCGGCAAGTGACACTATAAGATTTAATTATATCTTTGGTTCGGAGGAGTTTCCGGAATTTGTTGGGTCTAATTTTAATGATGTGTTTGGGTTTTTTCTATCTGGACCTGGTATCAATGGCCCATATTCAAACAATGCTGTTAATATTGCAATACTACCTAATAGCCAACCGGTAACAATTGATAATGTTGATCCAGGTTATTATATTGGATCTCCTGGTACTGCAGCAGGCACTTTTAATAATGCAGTGCAATATGATGGAAATACAATCGTATTAACTGCTCAGTATGTTTTAACAGCATGCGAGACTTACCATATTAAATTAGCAGTTGGTGATGCTGGTGATTCATCATACGATTCAGGAGTGTTTATCGAAGCAGGTAGTTTTATTTCGGGTGCGTCTATCGAGGTTGTTAATAATGCTCAGGTAGGAGATGCTGCTGATTTATGGGAAGGATGTCAAAATTATTATGTTGTGTCGCGCGAAGAAGGTGCAGCAACAGATACCGAGGTTGTTATTGATGTTATGATAGCACCAGATTCAGAAGCTTCCGAAGGTGTTGACTTTACTAATTTCCCTACTCAAGTCGTGATTGAAGAAGGTGATATGACTGACACTATTTTTTACTCTGCTTTTAATGATGGGACAGAAGAGGGACACGAAACTATTATTGTAATGTTTTACACTGCATGCCCGTGTGGAAATATGTCAACAGCTGTTTATGATACTATTTGGATTTATGATGCTGAGTTTATTAAAGGCGGTATTCAGGATGTACAAACATATTATTGTGGAGTTGACGCTCCGGAGTCTGTTACTTTAGTTGGAAATTGTAATATCGATCCAAATGTCGATTACCATTGGAGTACAGGGGAGGATACCGATGAAATTGTTGTTTATCCCGAACCTGGCGCAACAACATATTGGGTGACAATGATTGATCAATGTGGTAATGAGGTTTATGATTCTGTTACCATTCGAATATCAGACATGAATGAGACTAATCATACACTTATAAATCCATCATGCTATAACGAGTGCGATGGTTATATAGAAATGACTATGGATGGAGAATTTGCCCCATTTACTTACACTTATGCTAATAGCTTGTATCAATATATTCCTGATAGCGTGCACCATTCTAGTTTAGGAACTTTTGGAAATCTTTGCCCAGGTACATATAAAATTACGGCAACTGATAATATTGGCTGTTTTATCAGATATGAGTATGTCTTGGATAACCCCCCTCCGGTTAATTTATCAATAGGTATTCTTGAATCAAATATGGAGTTTTGCGAAGATCCCGGCAGTATTGTATTAAATGCTGAGTCAAATCAGCCCGATCCAATTTTTATGTGGAGCAATTCACAAACAACAGAATCTATTACTGTTACACCAAATGTGGGGGAAAATGATTATTGGGTGAAAATATATGATAATTGTGGCAATTTTTATCAAGATAATATTTCGATAAAGTACTCAAATATGTCGGTAAATGTCACCACAGAACCGGATATGGGCTCATGTAACGGATCTGCTTCTGCATTCGCTAATGATGGAATTTTTCCATATACTTATTATTGGCAGTCTCCAATTTCAGCTTTTGGAAATACCCAGACAGGTCTATGTTTTGGCCATTATGAGGTGCTTGTAACAGACCAAATAGGCTGTGAATTTACCGAATATGTGTACGTTGAAGAGCATAATTCTGTTCCGCAATCTTATTACGACGACATTTTTACTCTATTTCCTAATCCAACCGAGGGGAAAATCACTCTTGATTATAAAAAGGGTAACTATCAAAACATACATATCGTTATCACTGATATTAAAGGAAGTGTTGTTTATGAAACTAATCTGAATGATAATTCTACAATTATTGATGGGCTAAAGTGTGGGGTTTATTTTGTAGAACTGTATGACGGTAATTCAATGACAGCTGTACAAAAGTTAATAGTGACAAAATAATTTCATTTCGTATAATATTGAGCCAAAAAGTCTCATTTGTGATTTGCAGATGAGATTTTTTGTTTTGTAGTTTAAAAAGAATTTGTATTTTTAAAAAAATAATTTTTGTAAAATTCAGGTTATGTCAAGAGAAATCAAATTCAGTTTAGTTTATCGTGATATGTGGCAATCGAGTGGGAAATATGTACCTCGTCTTGATCAACTTAAAAAAATTGCACCTGTAATAATTGATATGGGATGTTTTAGCCGTATTGAGACAAATGGGGGTGCTTTTGAACAAGTAAATTTGCTTTATGGCGAAAACCCAAATCAAGTTGTAAAGGAATGGGTTAAACCTTTTAACGAGGCAGGAATTCAGACTCACATGCTCGAACGAGCGCTCAATGGTATTCGAATGTATCCTGTCCCGGCAGATGTGCGTCGCTTAATGTTTAAAGTAAAAAAAGCGCAAGGTGTTGATATCGCGCGTTCTTTTTGCGGGTTAAATGATCATCGAAATCTCGAACTTTCAATAAAATATGCAAAAGAGGCCGGAATGATTTCTCAGGCAACACTTAGTATAACTCATTCTGATATACACACTGTAGAATATTATATGGGAGTTGTTGAAAAAGCAATGGAATACGGTGCAGATGAGATTTGCTTAAAAGATATGGCTGGAGTTGGCCGTCCTGCAACTCTCGGACGACTTGTCAGAGAAATTAAAGCTGCTTATCCAGATGTGATTGTGCAGTATCATGGACATTCTGGTCCTGGTTTCTCAGTTGCATCAACTCTCGAAGTCGCACGAGCAGGAGCAGATTATATTGATGTTGCTATGGAACCTCTTGCTTGGGGAACTGTGCATCCCGATGTAATTACAATACAGGCTATGCTCAAAGATGCAGGATTTAAAGTTCCGGATATTAATATGAAAGCATATATGCAAGCCAGAACTTTAAATCAAGAGTTTATTGACGACTTTTTGGGGTATTGGATAAATCCTAAAAACAGATATATGACCTCGCTGCTTGTGGGTTGCGGTTTGCCTGGAGGTATGATGGGAAGTTTAATGGCCGACCTGGAAGGTGTTCATCAAGGTATAAATCAATCATTGGCTGCTTCAGGTAAAAACATTCTCAGTGTTGACGAATTATTAGTTTTACTTTTTGAAGAAGTGCAATTTGTATGGCCTAAACTTGGCTATCCGCCTTTGGTAACTCCATTTAGTCAGTATGTCAAAAATGTGGCTTTAATGAATGTCATGTTTATGTTACAAGGCAAAGGTAGATTCGAAATGATCGATAAGAACACTTGGGATATGATATTAGGCAAGGCCGGAACTTTACCCGGACCTCTTGCTCCTGAAATACTTGAACTAGCTAAGTCCGGAGACAAGGAGTTTTACTCCGGCGTGCCTCAAGATGCTTATCCTGATGAATTGGATAAGTTTAGAGCAGAAATGATTCAAAATAATTGGGATCTTGGAGAAAATGATGAAGAGTTATTTGAGTTCGCAATGCACGATAGACAATATAGGGATTATAAATCCGGCGTAGCAAAACAGAGATTCCAAGAGGAATTGGCAAATCATAAAAATCAAAGGACTATTAGCACAACTAAACCATCGCCTAGTTCAAATAATCCAAAAATCAAGGAAATAAAATCTCCATATATGGGAAAACTGTATTTCGATTTGTCTTTAGATATGGATCCTCAATGCGTGCAATGTGGTGACCCCATAACAGTCGGTAAGAGAATATGTTACTTAGAATCTTATCATAATTATCAAGAAATCGTATCAGACTTTAATGGCCGGCTTAAGGAAGTGTTCTTTGATCATGGAGATTTTGTTAATAAAGATGAGGTAATTGCTTTAGTTGAAGTAGATTAGTTTTGAATTGTACTAATGCAGGATGAGTTAATCTCAAAAATATGAACATTGAATCGCTCTAAAGTTTTACCTAAAAATTTTGGTTCTTCGGTTACATATACTTCTAATAACCAATCTGCATTTGCACTATATGGTGAACTGCAGTAACCTTCTGTTTTGTCGGGTGTGAAAACAATCTGAAATGGCTCATCGTTCTTTAAACCTGTTAAAATAAGAGAATCACATGATTTGCTAATCTCAACAGACGGAGTTACCCACATGTCGGAAGATGTCTCATAAAATTTGCCGTATTCATCCGGCGCAATCATTGTCGTGCGAGGTTTAACCGTGTTTGCATAATATCGATCAACCTGAATCGAGTCTTGCGTATTATTTCTAAATGCCAAGGCATGGTTCTCGTATTGGTCGGTGCAGCCCGAAAAAACAATTATGGTCACAATAATAATTGCGATGATAGAGATGTTGAATAATTTAGTCATATATTAGATATTTACTTCGGATTTTTTTAAATTCTGAAAGCTGAGGTTCCCAAGATTCTCTAATTTCTTGTTCGCTCAGCTTATTTTCAATTTGAGACCTAAATACCGAACTCCCCGATACTAGTTCAATAGAGTTGTTTTTTTTAAAGAAGTTTTGCTTGTCAGGAAATAAACTAAAAACTTTAATTATTAGACCAATATTTAATCTTTCTTTTTGCCATTCAAAGATGGAATTATTTTCTGATAAATCGAAACCGTAACACAGTTCACCATTAAGTTTTGGGTCTGAAGCTCCTTTGTTTGGTTGAGGAGTGAAGGTGAAATTGGCTTGATCTACCTTATTGAAATTAGGGTGACCTATTATCTGGAATTGTTTATTTGTGCCTCTACCTATACTTAAATTAGTAGATTCGAAAAAGCATAGGGTTGGATACAATTCTATGGATCTGTCATTTGGTAGATTTGGTGAAGGTGGGATGGGTAACAAATATTTTGTCGAACGCGAATAATTTGTACAAGTGACTACTGTTAAATTGCAACTAATCTTATTTTGTAACCATTTTTCACCATTAATCATCAACGCATATTCGCCGATTGACATCCCGTAAACAACCGGTACAGGATGCATCCCGATAAAAGAACGATTATTAGCCGTATCTAAAACTGGTCCATCAACATAGTGGATATTTGGATTCGGTCTGTCGAGCACAATAACAGGTATTTCATTTTCAGCACAAGCTTCCATAACATAATGCAATGTTGAAATATAAGTGTAAAATCTTGTGCCGACATCTTGTAGATCAAACACAACAATGTCAATACCTATTAGTTGATCATCATAAGGTTTTTTGTTTTTGCCATAAAGTGAAACTATTGGTAACCCGGTAGTTGGGTCAATGCTGTCATCAATTATTGCTCCTGCATCTGCATCGCCTCTAAAACCATGCTCAGGACAAAAAACTTTAACTATATTTATTCCCGAATTTAATAGAGTATCAACCAAATGGATGTCTTTAATTATACTTGTATGATTGGCAACTACTGCAACTTTTTTGTCTTTAAGTAAATCAAAATAGGCTTTTGTGTCATATATTCCGGGATAAACTATTGTATCTGTATTATCAACTAAAATTTTAGTTTTCTCATCTAAACTTGCTGAATTTTGGGAATTGCACGATAAAAATATTATCGCAGATAGTATTACTAAGAGACTACTCATAAAAATCAGTTTTATTGACAAAAATAACTGAAATAGTTTTCTTTAAAGCTTTTGTTTGCAGAAGTTTACAACAAATAATTGTTAATTTTTAGGACTCTTAGTTTAATTATTAAAAAAATGATCAATTTATAAAAAAAATAAAAATATTTTATCATAATGGTTAGTACTTTGTACAAAATAATGATTTTTGAAAACAGACAAATTACAGGGCTTGTATGATATTGTTATTTTTTAACGATATCCAACAGCACCATAAACAATAAATCCGGCAACTTCATGAATTAGTAATCTCCAGCCTTCGAGAACTTCTGATTTTGGAACAAATATTTGATCTAATGTGAATTTTCTATTGCCTGAGTATCGGTCTGTAACATAAGTGTCAAATACAAATCCTTGTTTACTAAAACAAGCTGCTGCGCGACGCATATGATATGCACTTGTTATCAGGAGGTATGTGTTTTGATTCTCTTTTGGATTTAGAATTTTGGCTGATTCAAAGGCATTTTCGTAGGTGTTTTTTGACAGAGATTCGATTTCTATATCACATTCAGGAATACCTACCAAAACTAAAAAATCCTTTAAAATATCTGATTCTTTGTGTTTTTGATTAAATATTTCGCCCGATCCACCTGTAATGAATATTTTTTTGCAGTAACCCAAGCGATAAAGTTCTACAGCCTGCATCAATCTATCATTTGAAGATTTAAAATTAATTCTTTCGTATTTATCATCATAGGTAATCATGCCTGTTAGTACGATTACATAATCGTATTTTTGCTTTAATTCGGTTTTTTGTTTTGCATCGGGTTCCCAAGCTCTCATAAACTCGTGAAAAATAAAAGGATTTGTGAAGAAAACTAAAAATGCAAATGCGACAATAGCTAGAAAACGTCGTAGTTTTTGTTCTTTTATAATTAAAGAAAGTGCAAATAGTACAATAATCCAAATAACTGGAGAAATTAAGTATTGTAATATTTTGGATAAATAGAAAAACATAATCAAAATTAGTTTAAAAAGAATGTTTTTTAATAAAAGCTATTGTTCAATCAACAAAATTATTTAATTTTATCAAAATTTGGTCAGAATCTAAAATTAAAATTAAAATATTATGGGAAAAAAGCAATTTGAATTAAATCCTCATGTTCTTGAGAAGTGGTTAAAGAAGCCTTCAAAAGATTTTACTAAGCAGGATATTATTGATTTTATTGTTGGGAATGAAATTGAGATGCTAAACTTTCGTTATGTTGCAAGCGATGGGAAATTAAAGACATTAAATTTTGTCATTAATAGTTTGGAGCACCTTGATCAGATTCTATCTACAGGTGAGAGGGTTGATGGGTCTAGTCTATTTGCTTTTATTGGAGCAGGTTCGAGCGATTTGTATGTTGTTCCACGCTACAGCACTGCTTTTGTTAATCCTTTTGAGGAAGTGCCAAGCATTGATATCCTATGTTCATATTATAATAATGAAGGAAAGCCTTTGGAGTCTTCTCCTGAATATATTTTGCGTAAAGCACATGCTGAGTTCAAATCATCTACAGGATACAATTTTAAAGCATTAGGTGAGCTCGAATATTATATTATTGCCAATCGTGATGAAAATCAGCTTTTTCCTGCGGTTGATCAAAAAGGTTATCATGCCTCGGATCCTTTTGGTAAGTTTGAGTTTATTCGCAAAGAAGCCATGCATCTTATTGCAATGTGCGGAGGTAAAATTAAATATGGTCATTCCGAAGTTGGTAATTTTACTGATGAAAAATATTACTATGAACAACAGGAAATAGAGTTTTTACCTTGTGATGCCGAATCTGCTGCAGACCAAATGATTATTGCAAAGTGGATTTTGCGTAAGCTTTGTAATGATTACGAAGTAAATATTAGTTTCGCACCTAAAATTACTGTTGGCAAGGCAGGAAGTGGATTGCATATTCATATGATGCTAGAGAAAAATGGTAAAAATATGATGGTCGTTAATGATAAATTAAGCGATGATGCAAAAAAAATGATCGCCGGACTTCTCGATCTTGCCGGAGCTTTAACAGCTTTTGGAAATACTATTCCTACTTCTTATTTACGACTTGTCCCACATCAAGAAGCTCCAACAAATATTTGTTGGGGTGATCGTAACCGAAGCGTTTTGGTTAGAGTTCCTTTGGGCTGGACAGGTGAAATTAATATGGTAAAGGATGCAAATCCTCAAGAAACCGGAGAAATAAAAATGTTGGATAGTAAACAAACTGTCGAGATTCGTAGTGGTGATGGTTCTGCCGATGTTTATTTATATATGGCTGGTATTATTGTTGCTGCTCAACATGGGCTGCAAATGCCAAACGCACTAGAATTGGCTGAAAAACTATATGTAAATGTTAATATTTTCCACGAAGAACATAAAGAAAAACTTGATAGCTTACAAGGATTGCCAGTTTCGTGTTACGAGTCTGCTTTGGCACTCGAAGAAAAGCGCGAGATATTCCAAAAAAGTGGCGTGTTCCAATCAGGATTAATCGATAGCACAATAAAAATGCTCAAATCACATAATGATGAGCACTTGAGCGAAGAACTTTATGGAAAACACGACGAAATTTATAAGTTGGTAATGAAGTATTTGCATTGTATGTAAGTGATATTTGCATAATGTAAATTGGTCGCAAAGAAATTAAGTGAGCCTAGACAAAAAGTTGAAATTTAAAATAGACTTTTTATTAGGCTTATTTTTTTGCAATAAAAATAGGATAATTGCGACAAATTAAAATTATTTTACTATTTTTATAATGAAATATTTGAGAAAATTAATAAACTGTCGGGTAGTATCTTAATTGCCTGAATACTATTATTATTTAATATGGATGAAAGTTTAATAATCGGGTTGATTAATAATATTGCATTCGCATTGTGCTTTTCGATGTTATACGATTATTTCTGGATAAATGCGAAACATTTGCCGGGTATAGTTAAGCAGATTGTTCTAGGTTCAATTATTGGGGCAATTTGTATTGTTCTTATGATGACATCAGGAAAACTATTTCCCGGAATTTTCCTTGACACTCGATCTGTTATTTTGTCAATTTCAGGTTTGTTCTTTGGTTTTATTCCAACTGCTGTTGCAATGCTCGTTGCTTCAGTTTACCGAATTTTTGTTGGAGGTGATGGAGTCTATATGGGAGTGGCTGTAATTATTAGTTCAGGAACTATTGGTGTTTTATGGGGAAGTCTGAAAAAATCATGGAGGGATAATAAACCTGTTTTTAATCTTTTAGCTTTAGGAACAATTGTTCATATTGCGATGCTATTGTGCACAACTTTTCTCCCTAATGGTCAAGTTGTTAAGGTTGCAAAATCTATAATTATGCCTTTATTGTTAATTTATGTGCCAGGAAATGTGCTGTTGGGATGGTTGATGTTGCGTCAGGAAAAAAATGCAGAAAATCGCCTTGCCTCCAAGAGATTGAGTGAATCGGAACGTAGATTTACCGAGTTGCTTAGTAATATCAACTTGCTTTCGATTATTTATGATTTAAACGGGAAAGTGAATTTTGCTAATAATTATTTCTACGATCTGACGGGATATAAATCCAAAGAAGTTATAAATTATGATTGGATTCCACTTCTAATCGAAAGAAATCAAAGAAAAATTGTTCGTTCAAAAATGGTTAATCCTCAATTAGAGACCTTGTATGAGTTCGATATTCTAAGCAAATCGGGTGATACTATTAAAGTACTTTGGAATAACGTCGTTCTTAGGGATGATTTTGATGAACCAATTGGTATTGCTTCTATAGGACAGAATGTTACAGCGCAAAGAGTTGCCGAAAGCAAACTAATAGAGGCAAAAGACTTAGCTGTCAAAAGTGATAAACTAAAATCAATATTTCTTGCAAATGTGAGCCACGAAATCAGAACGCCTCTTAATGCAATTGTAGGTTTCTCGGAATTGTTCGCAGATGATAATGTCGATCAAGAAACCAGAAAAGAATACTACCAAATTATCAAATCTTCTTCTGATAACCTGTTAAGCATAATTAATGATATTCTGGATTTATCTAAACTTGAGTCAAAACAGATGCAGTTAAATTTACAGGAGTTTAATCTAAGCAATCTAATGAACAGTACTTTTATGATTTTTAAAGAACATCCACTCTTAAAAGTCAAACAAGAAATAGAATTGGTTATGGATTTTCCCGAAAGCTTGCATAATTTAGTTTTTCTGTCTGATAGTGTCAGAGTTCAACAGGTGCTTGATAATCTTATTCTTAATGCGATTAAATATACAGAAAAAGGGACAATTAAATTTGGGGTTAATAGATTTAGTGATAAAGGGAATATTTGTATTGAGTTTTATGTGCAAGATACTGGTCTAGGAATCTCTCCTGAGAATTGTCAAATGATTTTTGAGCGATTTAGACAGGTTGAGGAGGATGTTTATCATCAGGGGGCCGGATTAGGCTTGAGCATTAGCAAAGGTATAGTGGATTTGCTTGATGGACAAATTTGGGTTGATTCTAAACTAGGTAAAGGAAGTAAGTTTGTATTTAATTTTAAAATCGGGAAGCATACAACTGTTGATGCCCGAAAATCGGTCGATGATAATGAGTTTGCCAATATCAATGGAAAAAAAATACTTGTAGGAGAGGATGACTATAATTCATTCTATTTTATTAAAGTATTATTAAAGAATTTCGAAATTGAATTAATGCATGCTGCTAATGGCAAGCAGGTTGTAGAGATGGCGAGAGAATTTATGCCCGACTTAGTTTTGTTGGATTTGAGTTTGCCCGAAAAATCAGGATTCGAATGTTTTGACGAGATTAAAGATATTTCAAACGAAATAAAAATTATTGCACAAACTGCTTATGCATCAGAGGATGATAGAGATAAATGCCTGTCTTTGGGCTTTGATGAATTTATTAAAAAGCCGATAAAACGTTTCGATTTTTATAACATAATTAACGAGATTCTTAAACCATAAATCCAATCCTATTGTAACTAAATGTGTAAGATATGCGTTGGAAGTGTTAAGATGTTATAACTTAAACGATTTGTATCTAATATGGATAAAAATGTAATGATAACTTGTGATAAACTTTGTAAAACCTATAAAGGAGAGCCCCATCCTGCAATAAATAACATCAGCTTAAATGTAAGTGCAAATACAGTTTTTGGCTTTTTGGGTCCTAATGGTGCCGGAAAAACTACAACAATAAAAATTTTGACCGGACTTATGAGACCTGATAGTGGTGAAGTAAAAATTGCAAAGCAAATTGTTTCAGTCGATTCGGTCGATGTCAAGCAAGATGTCGGATATCTTGGGCAAGAACCGAAAATGTACCCTTGGATGAAGTGTAGAGAATTATTGCTTTTTGTTGGTAAATTATTTGGACTTGATCAAAGCGAAAGAAAAACACGTGCAGACAATCTTTTGCAAATGGCCGGATTAGCACACGCTGCTGACAAAAAAATATCAGCACTCTCGGGAGGAATGTTACAGCGCCTTGGAATTGCACAGGCTTTGATGGGAAATCCTAAAGTGCTATTTCTCGATGAACCAACATCTGCACTAGACCCAATCGGAAGAAAAGAAGTGCTCGATTTTATCGCACAGATTAAAGAAAAATGCACTGTATTTATGTCAACTCACATATTGTCTGATGTAGAACGTGTTTGTGATACTGTGGCAATAATTAATAAAGGGGAGATAGTATTACAGGAAAACATAAATAGCCTTAAATCCAGATTTGCCGAAAAAATTGTTGAAATAGAAACCGTAAACTCAGAAGAACAGACTAGACTGATGAATATTCTCAAACTAAACAAAAGTTTAAATATATTAAAATCGGAAAATAGTAAAATAATTATTCATCCTGAAAACCTTGAGAAGGAAAAACAAATATTGCTCGGTATTATAAAAGATCATAATATCGATATTGTTAAATTTCAATTGCAAAATCCTAGTTTAGAGGATGTTTTTGTTAAATTAGTAGGAGGGGCACAAGATGAAAACTAATATGTATTTTACACTGTTGACAAAGGAATTGGTTGAGCAAATGAAAAATGGAAAACTGATTATTTTTATTTTTGTTTTTGGATTTTTTGGTTTACTATCACCAATTTCCGCTAAGTTTATGCCCGATATTATCGCTAGCTTTACCGAAACTCAAAACATACAAATCATCGTTCCAGAGCCAACTTGGCTAGATGCTGTAGGACAATACATTAAAAATCTTACTCAAATGTGTATGTTTATTGCAATTATAATCTATATGGGGTTAATATCTCGGGAAAAAGAGACTGGTACATTGGTGTTCCTTTTGGTAAAGCCTGTGAAAAGAAGCACGTTTATTCTTGCGAAATTTAGCTCGGTTTTAATTGTTGCAATTATCAGCATGATTGGTTCTTTTGTTGCAGCTTCAATATTTTCGTATTTTTATTTTGATGGCTTTGATATTGCTGGGTTTGCAAAGTTAAATATGCTCATGCTATTATATCTCGTTAATATACTTTTTATTACTGTTTTGTTTAGCTCTATTTTTAAGTCTCAAATAATTGCAGGGATTTTATCTTTTGGAGCATTTCTAGTTTTGAGTTTAATGGCACAGATTGGGGCAGTGTCGAAGTTTATACCATCGGGATTGATGTCTGAAGCAAATAATGCTATTGTCGGAAATCCTATAAATGCAGGAGTAGTTATTAGTAGTTTTTTGTTCTTGGTTTTGAGTGTTATTTTGTCTATTATTTTATTTAAAAAGTGGGAACCTTAAACAATGTTTTCTGTTTATTTTTAAAAGACTTAACTAAATTTATTAAGTTGAGTATTAAAAATAGACAATTATGAATGATGAAGAATGGAATATTAAAAATTACATCGATAATCTACCTCAGGACAGAAAAGATGCTCTAATAAAAATCAGACAAACAATTAAAGAAAATCTTCCGGAGGGTTTCGAAGAACAAATGGCTTATGGTATGCCATCAATTGTTGTTCCGCACAGTACTTATCCTGATGGATATCACTGTAAGCCTTCACAAGCATTACCATTTATTAGCTTTGCCTCACAAACGAATTACATAACTTTTAGCCACATGGGTTTATATGCCGATAATGAATTGATGAATTGGTTTAAAACTGAATATGATAATTATATCCCAACAAAACCTGATATTGGTAAAAGTTGTATTAGATTTAGAAAACCCGAGCAAATTCCTTATGAACTTATTGCAGAACTCGTTAGCAAGATGACACCACAACAATGGATTGATCTTTACGAGCAAAGTTTTAAGAAATAATGAGGTTTACTGAATTATTATTTGGATCTTTCTTCAAATAATTAATAATTTTTGTAACTTTAGATTAAATTTAAAACTTAAATTATGAAATACATCTATTATTTGGCAATTTTATTGGGCCTTGGTGTTATGGTCTATTTTTATGGGATAAATTTCGACAATATGTCGGAAACTATGCTTGTTAATTCTGTTCTATATTGGTATGTTCCACTAACTTTCGGGCTGTATGGAATTGCGGCATATAAAGTTAAAAAGCTTTCCGAAAGTCAATCTGGAAATGCTGTTCAGTTAATGTTCTCAGGCAAAAATATTGGACTGACGGTATTGGGATTATTTATTGTTGTATATACCGGGGTGATAGGAGTGTTTTTGTTTATTGTTCCATTGCTTGCTGTTAAAATAAAGTCCAAAGCTTACGATTTCTTAGTTGCTTTAATCGGTTCGCTTATTTGGTTGGTCGGATTATGGGCATTCTTCTTTTTTCTTTGGTCATCATTATAACAAAACATGCATATAAAACCTTTTAAACTAGAACGATATTTTGCAAAATACGAATTTAGTACAAAGTATCTGATTTCGAGCTCCGATTGCGATGGATATAGTCTCGATTATATTCTTGCTTGCGCAAACTCAACAGAACGCGAATTGTGGGATAATCTGAAATTCTCCTATACCGATTCAACTGGTTCCGATTTTTTGCGTGAGGCAATAAAAAATCATTACTTATCCATAAATTCTGACGAAATTGCAGTGATGTCTCCAGGCGAAGCAAATTTTATTTTGATGAATGTTTTGCTTAAAAACGGAGATGAGGTTGTTTGTATGTCGCCTGCATATCAAAGTTTGTATCAGGTAGCCGAAAGCCTTGGCGCAAAAGTTAAGTTTTGGTTGCCTCAGGAAACATCCGATGGCTTTTACTTCGATCCTGATATTCTTAATGAGCTGGTATCCGAGAAGACAAAACTTATAATTGTTAATTTTCCTCATAATCCGACAGGCTTTGTCCCTAATGTAACTGATCTGCAAAAAATTGTAGAAATAGCAGAAAAATACAATATTGTACTGTTCTCCGATGAGATGTATCACAAAATTATTCATGATCCTAATTTTCAACTACCGGCTATTTGTGATATGTATGAGAATGCTGTAAGTCTTTGGGGTATGGCAAAATCGTTTGGCCTTGCCGGAATGCGATTTGGTTGGCTAGCGACCAAACGCAAAGATATTCTTAATGAGATTGTCGCATTTAAAGATTATCTTTCTATTTGTAATAATGCAGCCGGAGAAGTACTGACTACAATTGCCTTAAATCACTCAGAGTGTTTTATTGACCCAAATATCAAAAAGATTTTAAAGAACAAAGCCATATTTGCTGATTTTGTTGAGGAAAATTCAGATTTGCTCGATTTTTATAACACCAGAGCTGGATCTACAGCATTTGTAAAACTGAAATCTAATCTAAAATCTTATGAGTATTGTGAAAATTTGGTAAACAATTCAGGAATAATGATGATTCCGTCCGAAATGTTCGATTATGGGAGTTCACATATTCGAATTGGTTTTGGAAGAGAAAACTTTAGCGAAGTATTAAGCGTTTGGGAAGCTTTTATACGTGAATAGCTATTTAGTACCTGATTGAATTTTGGAAAAATAATCCAGAAATCATAGATAATATTCAAAATAAAGTGTTGTATTAAAACTACATAATAGTAATTATAATGTTGTATTAAAACAACAAAAAAAATAATTAATGTTGTAAGAAAAAGACAAAAAAGTTTAAAAATGTTTTAATAATACAATAATATAGTGTATATTTGTTGTATAAAAACAACAGTATGGAATCTTTAATACGTTATTCAGAAAGAAAGCTTAATAAAACCCTGATATCATTTTCGAGGTATTTGCTTGATGAAATTGAATGGGACGATACACTTATTGGGATAAAAGGCGCAAAAGGTACAGGTAAAACGACCATAATGTTGCAAAGGTTAAAGTCTGTTTATGGTAATTCGGATAAGGCAATGTATGTTTCGCTTGATAATTATTATTTCACAAAAAACAGATTGTTCGATTTTGCAGAAGAATTTTATCTGATGGGTGGCCGAGCATTATTTCTTGATGAAGTTCATAGATACCCAACATGGTCAATAGAAATTAAAAATCTATATGATATTTATGACGATTTAAAAATCGTTTTTTCCGGTTCCTCAGCTTTGCAATTACAAAAAGCCGAAGGAGACTTGAGTAGAAGGGCAGCAATATATAATCTCCATGAATTGTCATTTAGAGAGTATCTTGAGTTAACAGGTAAAGGTGAGTTTGATAAGTTTTCGCTGAAAGATATTTTGGATAATCATAAAGAAATAGCAAACTCTGTTATTGATAAATTATCAATCATTCCGGAATTTAGAAACTATCTTAAAGAAGGAGCATATCCATTTATAAAAACTGCAAAAGGCCAAGTTTATGACAGGCTGTTAAATACACTAAATGTTACGATAGAAAGTGAGTTGCAAATCATAGAGGGTATAAATTATAATACAGCCTATAAACTAAGACAACTTGTTGCAATATTGTCAGATTCTGTTCCTTTTAAAGTTAATATATCCGACTTAAGTCGAACAGTTGGTTTAAGCAGAGATGTTTTATTACGATTGCTTAAGGCATTAGACAGAGCAAATTTGATTAAAGGAATAAAAGCCGAAGGGTCTGCAATGGGATATTTAACAAAACCTGATAAAATATATTTGAATAACACCAATTTGCTTTTAGCTCTTAACTCTGTAGATAAAAATATTGAAGGTACTGTAAGAGAAACATTTTTTATGAACCAAATGATACAAGCTCATGAGGTTAAGTCTTCTAAAACCGGAGATTTTATTATTGATGACAAGTATTTGTTCGAGGTTGGTGGCGCAAAAAAAGGATTTGCTCAAATATCAAATATCAAAGATTCGTATATCGCAGCAGATAATATTGAAACAGGGGTTGGAAATAAAATACCACTTTGGCTTTTTGGTTTTATGTACTAATTTACTTGATTACGATATTGATGTTTTAAGTCTCAATCAAATAAAAGCTAATTTTTAGCGTTTTTATTTAAACACTATACAACCAATTCGAAACAGATTTACACTTTATTGCAGAGTATGGATCAGAAGACACAAAAAATATTGATCGAACGCTGTTTAAAAAACGACAGAAAATCGCAACGGGAGTTGTACGAGTTATACAAAAATGCCATGTTTACTTTGTGTCTTCGTATTACTGCCGACCACGATGATGCAAAAGATGCTCTGCAGGATGGCTTTATCGCTGTTTTTAATAGCTTGCCGTCTTTTAAAGGGCAGTCAACAGTCGGCGCATGGATTAAGACCATTATTGTACGAACTGCTTTGCGTAAAACCAAAAAGCTGAATTTTGATAGTCTCGAAAATATTGAGGATCAGACTGTAAGCTTTGACGATAGCTTTAGTGGCGAAGTTTTGCACAATGCAATTATGAAACTTGATCCGGGATTTAGAACTGTATTCATACTCTACGAAGTTGAAGGATATTCACATAAGGAAATTGCCGAAATGACAAAAATCAGCGAAGGCACATCCAAATCTCAGCTTCATTATGCGAAAAAGAAACTTCAGTCAATAATTGTAAATCATTATGAGTATGAAAGACGATAACTTAAAATCAGCAATTGAAAACTTGCCGGAATTCGAAGCTCCGGATGTTTGGGATGGTATAGAAAATGGAATAAAATATAAAAGAGTAAAGTATATATTTGTCGGTCTGTCTATTTTGATTTTGGTTTTATCAGGGGGCTTTGCGATAGAGAAATTTGTCCTTGAGATTAATGATTATTCTTCAATAGACAATTTTTATGTAAAAAACAATCTTTATGGTTTGTCTGATGTTCATATTCATGATACAAATTCGGATTTTAGTTTCCAAACATCTGAGGGAACAGATTTAAGAAATGATTTTATACAAAATTACGAAGGAAATAATGAACTAATTTCACGTGTTGATAATTCGGTTGAATTGGAGATTGAAATAGACAAAACTATTCATGAATCAGATATTGAAAACTTTTCTGATAATTTTAACTCGCTTTTTAAAATAGAAACTGTTGTGATTCGAGATGAAAAAGGAGGGAACCTTGTTCGTAATCCGGGTTTTGAGGATCATAGAGCTTGTCCTTCTGGTATTAATGGAAGGAAATCTCGTAAATTATTGCCCGATTGGTTTGTGCCAAACAGAGGAACACCCGATTATTTTCATGTTTGTGGAGCAAAAGATGCCGGAGTCCCTGACAATTTTGCAGGAAGCATAAAACCTCATTCGGGACAAGCTTATGCCGGCATTATTTTGAGAGAAAACTTTACGCGTGACAACAAGATAACCGGGGAAAAGCCTGAAATATACAGGGAGTATCTTCAGAATGAACTTATTAACGAGTTGGAAAAAGGTAAAACTTATAAAATACAGTTTTATGTATGCAATTCATCTAATTCGCGTTTTGCTGTTGATGGTGTTGGTGCTTGCCTGACAGTTGAAAATGAGTGGGTTAATCACAAAGAAGTTATGGAACTTGTACCTGTTGTTGAAAATCCTGTCGGGAATATCCTTATGAATCAAAACTATTGGGTCGCTATCGAAGGATTTTTTACTGCTCAGGGTGGTGAGAAATATTTAACAATTGGGAACTTTAAGAATAACTTCTCAACTAATTATATGATGCAAAATAATGCAACTGCTTTTAATTATTCGTACTATTATATCGACGATGTAAGTGTGATAGAGGTAGAGGAAAGGGTTGAGACAAAATTAATCAACTCTAATAACAGTGAAGTGACAAATTTGCAAACCGATGAAATTGCACAAGAGAGAACAGGAGATTGG
>JAFGVU010000075.1 GCA_016937855.1 Bacteroidales bacterium
GCACAAAAACGAAATTTGCTTCTTACTTAAAGGAAAAGCAATGTCTTTTTCTTGTACAATGATAAAGTCGTTGCCTGCTCCCTGATATTTCTCAAAACGAATAATCATAAAAATTTGTTAAAGTCAAAATCACAAAAAACAATATATTTTTCAATTCGTTATTTTTGTGTAAAGTAAATAAAATTTAGTCTTTTTAACAAATGATTGACGATTTTGAAACAAAAACTAGTTTAGGAGGCGATTAATTGAAAAAAATTTGTCAGGTAATTACTGGTATTTACCTGACATTATATATCTTTGTACAAATATTTAAATTAAATGAAAATTTCTGATATAGCTAAAGCTAAGATAGATAGACTCCCTTTTGGGTATGTGTTTACCTATGATGATTTTGATGTTGATGTGAATGGTATAGAAGCTCTGATGAAAACACTAAGTCGTTTCGCATCTGAAGGTAAAATACGAAGATTGTCACGAGGACGATATTATAAGCCTGAACTTTCTGAATTTGGAGAATTGCAACCGGATGTTTATCAGGTTGTTAAAGATTTATTGGAGAAGGATGGGAAAATTATTGGTTATCTTACGGGGTTTTCAGTATATAATAAGTTAGGTTTGACAACCCAAGTAGCTAATATTATTCAAATTGGAATAGGTGATGAAAAGAAAAATATTAGTAGAGGAATCTATAGAATTAGATTTGTAAAACAGAAAAACAAAATAAATAAAGAAAATATTTCAATGCTTCGAATTCTTGACGCAATTAAGAATATAAAAGAAATACCTGATGCCAATATAAATAATTCATGCAGTGTATTGTCGGATATCATACAGAAATTAAGTGATTTCGAGTTGAACCAAATAATAAAATTAGCAAAAAAATACAACCCTGCTACAAGGGCATTATTAGGCGCAATAGTTGAGATGAAATTTGGATTTGAATTCTCGGAAGAATTATTAAAATCATTAAATCCTGCCACGGAATATGGTTTGAATATATCTGAGAGCATATTGCCTAATAAACAAAAATGGCAAATAGTATGATACTCCATAAAGATTTTAATTCATTTCAAGCAGCAATAAACGTATCGTCTGCAAGACTTGGTATTTTGCCTGAGTTCGTTGAAAAAGACTATTGGATAACAATAATTTTAAAACGTCTATTTGAAAGTAATTATAAAGAAGATGTTGTTTTCAAAGGGGGAACATCATTATCTAAAGCTTATAGCTTAATTGAAAGGTTTTCGGAGGATGTGGATATCGCTGTATTAAATGTTTCCAAGATGTCAGGAAACAAAGTAAAGAATTTGATTCGTGAAGTAGAAAAGAGTATTTCGGTAGATCTGGCAGAGATTGAAAATCATCCATTGTCAAGCAAAGGTTCAAGGTTTAGGAAGGCATACTTTAATTATAATCGAATTGGTGATAATAGATTAAATAAGGCAATTGCAGATAATATTATAATTGAAATAAACTCCTTTGCTAATCCTTTACCTTATAATAAGAGAGAAATTAGTAGTTTTATTGGATTAGCACTGACGTTGAGTAATCAGATTGATTTGGTTAGAAAATATGAATTACTGCCTTTTGAAATAAATGTATTAGATAAGAGGCAAACTTTAGTCGAAAAGCTGGTATCCTTGCTCAGACTCTCATTTGAAGAAAATCCAATTGATGGCATTTCCGGAAAAATAAGGCATTTTTATGACTTGCATTTTTTAATAAAGGATAAAGATTGTAAACTTTATATTGAATCTCCAGAATTTGTAAAGAATATAAATGAAATTTGGTTACACGATCAAGAGTCTTTTAATGAGCCGGAAAAATGGAAAGGGAAAACAATAAAAGACTCAATACTTTACACAAATACTTTGGAAAATTGGGACAAAGTCAGAGAGGTTTATAGAAAAGAGTTGCAGATATTCGCATTTAAACCAATACCAGATGATGATGATGTCATAGAATCATTTTTAAAAATAATGTCGGCTTATAGATAAAATTAACTTATCATAGGTTGAGTGAAATGAAAATTTTACAAATAAGATTAGAGTATAACTAACTACTCGTTAGCCTGATTAACCCTAAATTAAGCCTTAGGAGTTTTGTTTAAACGAAACTAATGCTTTAGTTGGGGTTAAAGGCTTTGTTTTGTGTGTCAGTATTGTTAGGACAAGGTTTCGAAAATCATTTTATGTTAAAATATAATATAGCAGCTTGGCTTAATTTCTCAAAACGAATAATCATAAAATTTTGTTAAAGTCAAAATCGCAAAAAACAATATATTTTTCAATTCGTTATTTTTGTGTAAAGTAAATAAAATTTAGTCTTTTTAACAAATGATTGACGATTTTGACACAAAAACTAGTTTAGGAGGATAAATTATGAAAGCAAAAGTTTTAATAGGCGGATTTTTTGCCGGTTTACTTGGAGGGTTTGTTGCCCTGATGATTTTTTTTGGCGTTTTTAGTACAGCAGATAACAAAAATGATAAGGAAAATCACAAATTGGTTGAGGATTTTTATGAGTTTAGAACTGATGAGAGTAATATTGCTCAGCCCGTATTTTTTGGCAATAACGAAGGAGTAGGGCAAACTGATTTTACAATGTCGGTTGAGGCTGGTTTGCCGGCTGTTGTTCATGTTAAAACACAATATAATCAACCAAATTATACTTTATACGATTTTATATTTGGTACAAATCCCAGGTATTCTACTCCGGTAATGTCATCGGGTAGTGGTGTGATAATTTCGTCGGATGGGTACATTGTTACAAACAATCATGTGATCGAAAATGCAGAAATAATTGAAGTAGTGTTAAATAATAAAAAGGCTTATCCTGCAAAACTCGTAGGACGAGATGCTACTACAGATATTGCTCTTTTAAAAGTGGATACTGAAAATTTGCCATATATGTCTTATGGTAATAGCGATGAACTAAAAATAGGAGAGTGGGTAATTGCAATTGGTAATCCTTTTAATCTTACATCGACTGCTACGGCAGGGATAGTTAGTGCCAAAGCTAGAAATATTAATATCATGTCCGATAATATGGCAATTGAGTCTTTTATACAGACGGATGCTGCTGTTAATCCCGGAAACAGTGGTGGAGCTTTGATTAACACAAAGGGGGAACTTGTGGGAATAAATACTGCAATTGCTTCCAGAACAGGATCTTTCGTAGGATATTCTTTTGCAATTCCTGTAAATATTGTGAGAAAAGTTGTTGCCGACCTTGTGGAGTTTGGTGAAGTACAACGGGCATATTTAGGTCTCGATATGGTAGATATTGATGCTCAAATTGCAAAAAAACTTGAAATAGACGATATCGAAGGGGTTTATGTGGCAAGAGTTTGGGAAAATGGATCAGGAGATAAGGCAGGAATTGAAGCTGGAGATATAATTATTGGTGTAAATTCCGATTTGATTAACAGCAATGCCGAATTGCTCGAACATCTTAGCCAATTTAGACCAGGCGAAGAAATAAATATTATGATTAAGAGAGGGAAAATACCAAAAAAAGTAAAAGTAAAACTCCAAAATAAATATGGCGAAACCGGTTTGGTTAAATCTACTAGTATCGATAAACTGGGTGCACGATTTGAACCTGCTGCCGATCACGATAAAAGACGTCTGGGGATTAGAGCAGGTGTACAAGTTACAGATGTTGTCGCAGGTAAGTTTGCTGCAAACGGAATTCAAAAGGGATTTATCATTGTCAGAGTTAATAATGAGTATGTAAATACTCCCGAAGAGCTTATTGATGTTATCAATTCTTCTGATGGAGGAATTTTTATTGAAGGAATTTATCCAAATGGAACAACGGCATATTATGCTTTTAAACTGTAACGATTAAATCGAATAATGTTACACTTTGAGAAAGCCTGATAATATATAGTCAGGTTTTTTTAATTTTATTTGGGAGTAATTATATATTTATTACTTTTGTTTCTTGTTATAAAGCATTTTATTATTTCAATTCTTACTTAATGAAACGATTGTTTATTTTCTCTTTTCTGACGGTTTTTGCTTTTGTTGGTAATCTGATATGTCAGGACGATAATGACCTCTCTGTATATTTTGATGATGGAGGTTTTACGACCTCAAAAAATTTAGTAAGCATAAACTTAGCTTCTATAATCGTTGATGATGTCCATTTTACTTATGAACGTAAAATCTCGGATGTGTTTAGTTTTGAAATTGGAGCAGGGTATTTGCTGCCATATTATGTTAGAGAGCTTAATTACTGGATTTTTAATGAGAAAGTTTTTGATACACCCCCCGATGGTGGATATAGCTATAATATTGGAGTAAACTATTTTTATATGAGTTTTCCGGATGACTTTTATAATTCAATAAACTTTAGACAGCGGAATTATTCCGTGGGAGCTTCAAATGTTGTCTTTAGGGATATAAGCTATTCTTTGGGTGCAAGGTATAATATTAAAGGCAACTTAATGTTTGATTATAGCTTTGGATTGGGATACAGATTTGAAAGTAAAGATGGAGTGTCGGGCAATTACAAAATTGAGTCATTTATTTTTCCTATTGCTATTAAGTTTGATTATGTTTTTTAACCACTAAATATTTTATTATGAAAAAAGTTTTTTTGTTCTCAGTCATGGCTTTGATTGGCTGTGTCGCTTTTTCTCAGTCTAAACCTAAATTTGTCGATTTAGTGATGGGAAATGAGCTTAAGGTTTCAAAAAAGGAATCTATGATTTCTATTTTTGCTAGTGACGAAACAGGTGTTTATGCACTAAAGAGTGATGGCAAAGGTTTTTATGGGCTTAATTCTAACTTTATCGTTCAGCATTACGATAATAAAATGAAATTGACTCATCAAGAACAGATAGACCTTAAATATCAGGATAAAAATAAAGACCTGGAAGGAACAATTGATTTTGGCGACAATATTATCTTTCTTACTTCTTTTATAAACCAGAAAACTAAGATGAAGTATTTGTTTATGCAATCTCTTAATCGTAATACTTTGGTGTTAAACGATGACATCAAGAAAATAGGTGAAATAAACTTTGAAGGAGAAACAAAATTCAACTCAGGTGGATTTGGATTTGATATTTCTCAGGATTCATTAAAACTGTTAGTTTATTACAACAACCCTTATCAAAATAAGGAAAATGAAGAATACGGTTTTACAGTTTTTGATATCGAAATTAATCAGTTGTGGTCAAAAGAGGTCGTTTTGCCTTATAGCGATAAGCTATTTATTTTAAGTGATTATATTGTTGACGATGCAGGGAATGTGCATTTATTGGGTAGATTGTATAATGATAAAATTAAAAGCTCAAAAGGGGGTAAACCAAATTATAAATATCTGTTGTTATCATATTATTCTGATGAGGCTGAGCACAAGGAGTATGAAATTAGTTTAAAGGATAATTTTATTACTGATTTAAAAATTGCTATAAATGAGAATAAAATTATTTGCGCCGGTTTTTATTCTGAAAATGCATTTTCTTCAATCAAGGGGAGTTTTTTCTTTGGTGTTGATATGAATACAAAGCTTATTTCAGATATCAGTTTAAAAGAATTTGACCTGAATTTTATAACTCAGAATCTTACTGACAAGCAATCTGCCAAAATAGAGAAAAAGAATGCAAAGGGAAAGAATGTTGAAATGTATGAATATGATTTACATAATCTTATATTGCGTGATGATGGAGGTGTTGTTTTGGTAGGAGAACAATTTTATATTCATACAGTAACATCTACATCAACAGGAGCCAACGGAGTTCGAATCACAACAACCAATTATTACTACCACTATAATGATATAATAGTAGTAAATATTAATCCTGATGGAGAAATTGATTGGGCTCAAAAAATAGGAAAACGCCAGAGAACATATAATGACGGAGGTTATTATTCGTCGTATGCTATGGCTGTTTCAGGCGATAAATTGTATTTTGTGTTTAATGATAACGGAAAGAATCTTCTTTACAATGGTAGAGGTACGTTGTATCCATTTTCGAGCACAAAAAATGCATTAGCAACTTTGGTCGTGATGGACTCTGAAGGCAACCAAAAACGTGAAGCTCTTTTTGCTCAGGAAAAGAAATCTGCTATATTAAGACCTATATTGAGTAATCAAATCGATAAAAAATCATTAGTGGTTTATTGTACACGAAAAAATTTAGAAAAATTTGTAAAGATTACTGCTAAATAAACAATTTAATGATATTAAAATCCCTGTTTCTGATTATTCTAAAACAGGGATTTTTTTAAACATACATCTTTAAAGATTGTTTATCAATAAAAAACAGATGAAAAACAAAACAGCAATAGTTCTTGGGGCTACAGGTCTTACCGGATTTAATCTCACAAAAACGCTAATTGAAGATGAGGATTTTGATGAGATTGTAGTTTTGTCACGAAGAAAAACCGGTTTGTTAAGCGATAAACTTAAAGAATTTATGGTAGATTTTGATAATCCGGAATCATATAAAGATTATGTGAAGGGTGATGTTTTGTTTTCCTGCATGGGAACGACAATAAAAAAAGCAAAAAAGAAATCGATACAGTATAAAGTTGATGTCACTTATCAGCTCGATGTAGCAAAAGCAGCAGAAGTGAATCGTGTTCCCGATTATGTTTTAGTTTCTGCTCCAGGAGCTAATAAAAAATCTTTGATATTTTACTCCAGAATAAAAGGAATTTTAGAAGAGGAAATAGAAAAGCTAAGCTTTAACAGAAAAATAATCTTTCGACCAAGTGTGTTAATTGGTGAGCGAGAAGAGCGACGTAAAAACGAAGAATTTGCCGATAAATTTATGAGGGTTTTTATTAAGATTTTTCCTTTTTTAAAAAAATATCGCGGAATTTCCGGACAGGAGTTAGCTCAGGCAATGATAAATTCATATAAGGTAGATAAAGAGAATCGTGTGTATATTTTAAGCGAGATTTTTAAACTTTTATAATCCAAAATAGAGCTGTAAAATCTAATGATTGTTTTAATGAATTATTCTTTAGCAAATATCAACTTTAAAGCGATCATTTAAGTAGCCATTAAGTATTTTTGCGATATACTGTTAGTCTTTAGTATTTGATATATAAATTGATAATTATTATTTTTAGTACATGACAAAAATTAAATTTATTAAATTTATTAGGGTTGAAAATCATACAAAGCCCTGTAGGGGCGTAATATTTGTAACCCCGGACAGAGTCCGGGGATTACAAATATATGAAAATTTATTTTTGGCGTATATCTTTGCTACAACTGAGGCACGAAGGTATGCAAAGATTATGACAAAATTTTTCGTCATGTACTAAAATTATTATTCAAAAGTTTTCTTAATTATTTGAGTTTTAGGCACAATTTGTGCTACTTTTGACAAGAAAATCGGTTTTATGAAAGCAAAAAATTACTTTATAATTTCATTTAGTATAGTCATGTTTATGTTAGCCTCTTGTTCTTTACCAAGAGCAGTCGAAAAGTCCGAAAAAGAAAGACCAGCGTGGGTTTATGGCATTACAAATGATTATATTATTATTGAGGGGGTTGGCAATGATTTTGAGAGTGCTCGAAACGATGTTTTAAAAAAACTTAAAGAAAGAATCGTAGCATCTGTCGCTGTAAATATAAGTTCGGAGACTAACATTGCAATAAATGAAACAGTTATCGACAATATGTCGAGGTATAGAGAGAATACAGAGTTAAGAACAAATATTTCTACAGATTTTTTTAATTCGTTGAGGGGAATAAGCTTAAGTAAATCAAAAGCATATTATTGGGAGAAGCAGAAGCATCCCGATAAAACAATTAAAGTCCATTACCATGTCATGTATCCATTTTCCGACACAGAATTAAACACTCTGATTAAAGAATGGGAAAAGACCGATAAATCATTTACAGCAGAATTGGATAATCTTGAAAGGAGTGTTGATGATTGTAATAGTGTTTCCGAATTGCAGATTCTTTATGAGAAAGCTAATGAGCTTGAGAAGATTTTTACAGGGATGCGTAAAACACGAGCAGCAATAATTAAAACTGAAATAAAGCAGCTTATCGACAACCTGAGATTCGAGGTTCAAACACATGAGCAAGGCAGATTGATTCTTAAACTTTTATCATCGGATAGGTATTTTAATATGAATAGTGAGATTGAATTTAAATCTGATTGTGCTGTTTTACAAGATTGCAAACTGATAAATGATAATCAGGCATTAGAAATAAACTATGATGCTGATTTTTGCTATACATTTGAAAAATCGAACTTTCAAATTTTGCAAAACTATGAGGGGCAAGTTATACAATCTCAGTTTTTAATTCCTGATGGTGAAAATACTGTTCGATTTACGATAAACGAACCCGTAAGATTCAGGAAGTCATCGACAAATCCACAAAATATTAAATGGTACATCCCTATTAGAGTTTTTACTGAAAATGAATTTACTGTTACAAGAGTCGAATTGGTTGTTTCTCACCAAAGTAATCTGGATTTGCGAAAATTTATTGGTGGTGATGAAAAGGAATCATTCTATATTACAGATATTAATCAAAAATTTTCAACAAAGGGCGATTTCTCTTTGCAGTTTGAAGTAGGTGATACTGAAAATGGACCAAAATCTTTGCTCGGACATCTGATCAATGTTTTTATGACAGAATCAACATCTTATTTTGCTGGCGGAAAGATATTTATTAAACCTTCTGGTGGTGATAAAGAACTCGTTTTTATTTTTGAGAACAAAAAAATTATAAGAAGTAATTAATAATTTTTAAATTTGATGCAATTAATCAATTGGCAAGACAAATGAAAAAAGAAGAAAAGATATATGATGTGCTTGGAGAAATGCTTTATGTTGTTGCAATGGCAGATGGTGTAATACAGGCAGAAGAAGTAGATGCATTGCAGAAATTTTTCGCATCACACTCAATGGGCGAAGAGGTTATTTGGTCCTTCGAATATGAAGAGTCTCATAAAACAGAATTAGAGACTGTTTACAACAAAGTAATAGATTTTTGCCATAACTACGGACCTTCGCCGGTCTATGTTGAATTTATCGAAGCAATGAAAGTAATCGCAAAGGCTGCTGATGGAATAAATGATCAGGAGTCTAAGTACATTAACTCTTTTTCAGCCGACTTGTTAGAACGATTCCAGCGTGATGCAGATAAACTTCTGGAGGAAAGGTAATAGGAGAGCGTTAAGAAACTTTTTTATAAGCAATTGGGAAACTGAGAAATTGAATAGCATGTAAAACAATCAAAAGTGTTTAGCCTGATAATTCTTGAATTTTCAAGTTAGAATTCGAAATAAATAAATTCATCAGTTTCGGCAAGTATATAGTTTATTGCTGTCATGCTAATATCCTTTTGAAGAAAGTCGCGTACCTTTCAACTTGTCCCGCTAGGGACAATATCTCGGTAAGATATAGTCTCACACAGTTCCACTTGTCCCGCTAGGGACAATATCTCGGTAAGATA
>JAFGVU010000076.1 GCA_016937855.1 Bacteroidales bacterium
ACGATTTATACAAATAATTTTGAAGGTTCAGAGTATTTTGAAATAAATTTGGCAACTGAATCAACAGGTGTTTATTTTGTAAGCATCTCTTTATCTGATAATACAGTTAAATACGAAAGAATAATCGTAAAATAAGAAATAAATTACAGCACCTCTGTTGCCGCGGAGGTGCTTATTGATTAAAACATTAACCTAAATATTCATGAAAAAAATTCTTTTACTTTTTGGATTAAGTTTTTTTCTAATGGGATTCGTTTTTGGACAAAATTCCATAAAAGACAAAAAACAATCTCAGGAAAAGCTCGTCCCTGAAGTTCATACTGCATCTTATTTTGATGTTTCTCCTCCTTTGTCTCAAATGGCAGAAGAAAACCAATTCACTGAGGAGAAAGTAAATATTTATAAAACAACAAAAAACAAATTCCCTATTAAACCAGAGGGTGCAGATATTGATGTTGTTGATCCGTTAGGGGTACTTCAACAAAAATATTCTAATACTAAAGCAGAAACAATAATTATGAATGGTAGTTGGGATGGAGCAACTAATACTTCCGGAGTAGCACCACCTGATACCGATGGAGATGTAAGTCCTGATTATTATGTTCAGGCAGTAAATAATTCTACTCAAATTTTTGATAGAGTTGGAAATACTGTTGCAGGCCCGTTTAATACTTCTACTTTTTGGTCAGGTTTTGGTATTTTTGCAGGAACTAATGATGGAGATCCTATTGTACTTTGGGATGAAAATGCCGGCGCAGATGGTCGTTGGATAATAACCCAATTTGCGGTACCTGCTACTGATGGTAAAATGTATGAGCTAATTGCAGTGTCTCAAACTTCAGATCCAACGGGATCTTATAATCGTTATGCGTTTGAATATACTTATATGCCGGATTATCCAAAATTTGCTATCTGGCCTGATGGATATTATTGTGGTTATAATGCTTTTGATCAAAATAATGGTTATTCTTCCGAAGGAGTTTATGTTTCAGCTTTTGAAAGAGATGAAATGATTGCAGGAAACCCTGCCGCTAGAGAAGTTCGTTTTTTAGATGCTTCTACTTTCGCTCTTTTTCCTGCTGATGCAGATGTTTTTCCTGCATTAGGTACACCCTGTTATTTTGTAAATGATATGGTTGCTACTTATACCGGAAATGATGAAGTATATATTTATGAATTTGATGTTGACTGGTCAAATACAGCCAATTCTACATTTGGTTTGGCTCAAACAATAACAGTTACTCCATATGGTTTTTTTGGCACTGATACAGAAGCTCCTCAATCTGGAACTACTCAAAAATTAGATCTTTTACATTATAGAACTATGTATAGAGCATACTATCGACCTTTTGGTACTCATAATTCTATAGTCTTATCCAGAACTGTTGATCCGGGAACCGGTGAAGGAGCGGTAAGATGGTATGAGTTTAGAAATGTTGGAGTAGGAGCTTGGAGTACATATCAGGAGGGAACATACTCCCCAAATGATGGTAAATGGCGTTGGATGCCTTCTATTGCAATGAACGGTAATGGAGATATTGCTTTGGGATATTCAATTTCAAGTACTTCTTCTTTTCCATCAATAGCAGGCGTTGCAAGATATTCTACAGATCCTCTTAATGTTATGACTACAAATGAATCAGTATTCTTTTCTGGTTCTGCTTCTCAAACAGGTGTTTCCAGATGGGGTGATTATGCTATGCTTAGCGTTGATCCTACTGATGATTATTCTTTTTGGTTTACAACAGAATATTCGTCGGGAGGTTGGAATTGGAGAACCAGAATTATTCATTTTAGTTTGCCGGTTTTAGCTCCTCCGTCGGTTAGTAATGTTTCTCCAACAAGTTTATATGAAGACAGAGGAAAACAATTGACTATTACAGGATCTAATATGGTCGGCTGTACTTTTTCAATTGGTGGAGTAGCAGGATCTATTGTTTCAAATAATGGATCAACTGCTGTAATTAATTTTCCTGCCGGAAATTATACTAATGGTACTTTAACTGTTACTAATGGTTCCGATACTGATAATTCTCAATCAATAACAATAAATACACGTAATACAATACCTGTTATTGCTGGTTCAACAGTAACAAGTGATAACCATCCAACAATAGAAAGTGCAGTTGATGGACTATTCGCTTGGTACGGAACAACTGCTTTCACTGCTGGTGATTTATCCGGAACTAAAACAATTGACGTTTATGCCGGTACATATACCGAAGGAGTTTCTTTAACAAGTGGTTTAAATCCAACTGTTGCAAATCCTTTGATTATTCAAAATCATTCAGGTGATGTTGTCGTGGTTGATGCAACCGGAAATAATTATGGTTTTGATTTAAGTACTGTTGATTATGTTCAGTTAAAAGGTTTTACTGTACATAGTGCTGATATAGATAATATTTATGCTCAAGGTGATAATGTTACCATTTCTTACAATAAATCTTATGGTTCTGTTGGTGGCTCTGGTATTAAAGTTGAAACAGGAACTCCTTTTACAGTTATTAATAATCTTGCCTATAGTAATTATTATTATGGTATTCACGTTAATGGTGCAAATAATATTATTAAAAATAATACAACTTATGATAATGGACATAGTTCTGTTGGTCCGCAGGTTAAAACATATACTTTTACTGGGAGTGTTGCAATTACTGACTTAACAAGTGTATATGGGGATATATCAGTATCTGATAATTTTACTATTACCAATGTGAGGGTGTTAAATATGAATATAACACACACTTATGATGGGGACTTAGATATTTATTTAGACCATCCTGATGCAACTGAAATTATGTTAAGTACTGATAATGGTGTTGGTGGAGACAATTATGAAAACTCTAATTTTGATGATGCTGCCGCTACAGCTATTACTGCTGGTACTCCTCCTTTTACCGGAACTTTTAGACCGGAGGCTTCGCTAACCGGATTTGATACTAAAAATTCCAGCGGAACATGGAGATTAAGAGTTTATGATGATGCAGCTGGTGATGTTGGAACGCTTACTTCTTGGACATTAGAATTAACTTATGATGCAAATGAACAAATTGGGGCTGGAATATATGTAGAATCCGGTACCGGTTCAACTGTTGAAAATAATATTTTAGTAGCGAAAGCTGGAAATGATTCTTATTTTTCATTGACTTCAGAAACCGGAGCAACTGTAAGTTCTGATTACAATACTTACTACACAACAAATACTAATCTTTTTGATTATAACGGAACAGTAGGCAATACAGGACCAATTGCTGCAAACGACATTACAACTGATCCTGATTTTGTAAACGCAGGTACAGATTTTCATATAAAATCTACCGCAGGATCTTATGCAGGTGGCGAATGGCCTCCATTAACAGCCGCATCAGGAAGTTGGACATTAGACGGTTCAGATTCACCCGCAATTGATGCAGGAAACACATCTGATGCATTCGGAAACGAACCTGCTAGTAATGGTGGCGTTATCAATCAAGGTGCTTATGGAAACACATTACAAGCTTCCAAAAGTCCTGCAGTTGTAGTAGCACATAACTGGACAGGTAATGTAAGTACTGATTGGCAAACCGCAGGAAACTGGGATTTGGGAACAATACCAACAGCCACTAATAATGTCGTAATACCAAACGGTAGACCAAGATATCCTTTAATTGACGATGGAACAACTACTGCTTTATGTGATGATATTTCAATCGAAAGTGCAGCAAGCGTAACAATAGCTACTAACGGCGAAATGACAGTTGCAGGAGCAATAACAAATGCAGCCGGAACATCGGGATTAGTAATTCAATCCGATGCAACCGGAACAGGTTCATTAATTCAGAACTCAGTAGCAGGCGTAAATGCAACAGTTCAACAACTATTAGCGGCAAGCAGTAGAGCTTGGCACATGATGGGTTCACCAATATCAAACGCCACAGTTGCTGTTTACCCAAGTACAACATACTTATATTATTATGACGAATCAATAGATGATTATTGGACAGGAACTGTATATGATTCACCTGTAAATGGTTGGACAAATTACACAGCCGGAGCTTTAAATCCAACATCAGGATATTTGTATAATGACGTACAAACAACTATTGATTTTGCAGGTTCATTGAATACCTCAACATCAGGAGCCGGAATCACAATAGATTATACAAATAGCGGAGTAACATCAGGAAATGGTTCAACATACAGAAATTATGACGGATGGAACTTGGTTTCAAATCCATTTACATCAGCCATTGACTGGACAGTAGTAAATGCAGCATCAGCAAATCTTTACGATGCCATTTACACATGG
>JAFGVU010000077.1 GCA_016937855.1 Bacteroidales bacterium
CCATGTGTAAATGGCATCGTAAAGATTTGCTGATGCTGCATTTACTACTGTCCAGTCAATGGCTGATGTAAATGGATTTGAAACCAAATTCCATCCGTCATAATTTTGATATGTTGAACCATTTGCTGATGTTAATCCGCTATTTGTGTAATCTATTGCAATTCCTGAACCTGATGTTGAAGTATTTAATGAACCTGCAAAATCAATTGTGGTTTGGAAATCATTATACAGGTATCCGGTTGTTGGATTTAAGCCTCCGGCTGTGTAATTTGTCCAACCATTTACAGGTGAATCATATACGGTACCAGTCCAATAATCATCTATTGATTCGTCATAATAATACAAATATGTAGTGCTTGGAAATACTGCAACGGTTGCATTTGAGATTGGTGCTCCCATCATGTGCCATGCTCTTCCGCTTGCAGCTAATAGTTGTTGAACTGTTGCATTTACGCCTGCTACTGAGTTCTGAATTAATGAACCTGTTCCGGTTGCATCTGATTGAATTACTAATCCTGAAGTTCCGGCTGCATTTGTTATTGCTCCGGCAACTGTCATTTCGCCATTAGTAGCTATTGTTAAACTAGCTGAACTTTCTATCGAAATATCATCACATAAAGCCGTAGTTGTTCCATCATCAATCACAGGATATCTTGGTCTGCCGTTTGGTATTACTACATTGTCTGTGGCTGTTGGTATTGTTCCCAAATCCCAGTTTCCTGCAGTTTGCCAATCAGTACTTACATTTCCTGTCCAGTTATGTGCTGCTACAACGGCTGGACTTTTTGAAGCTTGTAAAGTGTTTCCATAAGCTCCTTGATTGATAACGCCACCGTTACTTGCTGGCTCGTTGCCAAATGCATCAGCTGTGTTTCCTGCGTCAATTGCGGGTGAATCTGAACCGTCTAATGTCCAACTTCCTGATGAAGCTGTTAATGGAGGCCATTCGCCACCTGCATAAGATCCAGCAGTAGATTTTATGTGAAAATCAGTTCCTGCATTTACAAAATCGGGATCGGTAGTAATGTCGTTAGCACCCATTGGTCCGGCATTGCCAACTGTTCCGTTGTAATTGAACAAATTTGAATTTCCGTTTGCAAAATATGTATTATAATCAGAAGAAACAGTAACTCCGGCGGCTGTTTGTACAGTATAATAATCTGTGCCGTTTTTAGCATAAAAAATATTATTTTCTACTGTAGTTCCTGTTCCAGATTCAACATATAGCTCAGAGCCAAGATTACCCCCAACAACATTTTCATCACCTATTATAATAATATCATCAACACGTGAATATTCACTATTTCCATTATTAGTTTGGAATGTTAAAACTACATTATTGCCTGTAACTGGAAGAGAATAGTTAAAATAAGTATATCCGGTTTGCGAGCCTGTAATATCAAAAAATTGAACATCTCCGGCACCATCAACATTATAAAAACATCTTAAGTGATCTGTTGCATCATTTCCAGTACAATAATACCAGAAAGATATTTCAATATTGTTATATCCGGAGATACTTACAGAAGGACCTATTGCAGTTGTATTACTGGAATTTTTAAGTGCAGCTAAATAAGATGTCCCCGTGTGCGGAACACCTGTATAAATAGCCCAAGGAGAATTTAATGTCCAACCTACTGCTCCTGTTTCAAAACCTTCGTTCCACAATTCTACATTTTGAAGAGGAGCATATACTCCACCGTTAGCTGATGTTGTATTATTCTGAACATTATTATTAGTTGAATTTATCACATGAACGGCATAACGCTCATTATTATAAATTAAATTATTGTGAATGTCATTGGTTCCTCCGTTTTCTAATCTAATACCATCTGCCATAGAACCGTCATATAATTCATTGTAAGCAATTTCACAATTTGTTCCTTGAACATATATGTTAGCAATATCAGCTGAATGAATAGAAAATCCTTTTAGTTGAACATAATCAACTGTGCTTAAATCAAATCCATAATTATTTCCAGATGCATTTACCAAAACAACGTCACCTGAATGATTTTGAATAATTAATGGGTTTGCAGCAGTTGGATTAAGCTCGGTATTTAATGAAACTTCATCTGTGTATGTTCCTGCATAAACGTCAATTGTTTTTGTTCCGGCTAAATCTCCTGCATTAAAAGCAGTTGTTCCGTACCAAGCATGAAGTCCGTTTACTGCACTTAAAATTGTTGGGTGGTTATCACTTGTAGCAGAAGAACCAGAAACTACTGGTATTGTATTACGAGTATTTATTGTTATACTTTGATCACTATCTGTATCAGTTCCATTAGAAACTACAAGTGTTCCATTTGTGTAATTTCCTGCGGGGAAAGTTACAACAGCTGTGCTTCCATCATTTGAAACGACAGAACCAGCGATACCACCAATAGTAAAAGTGCAACCAATTAAATCTGTTCCGGTAATCGTGAGTTGTTTACCTCTGTCTTCGTATAAAGAAGTAGGACTTATACCTGTAGCATCAGGAGGGTCACAAGCTGCATCTACCTGATAAGCAACAATTCTTGTTTCTTTTGTTGAACCACTAGAATTTAAAAATTCAGTAGTAAACCAAAAAGTATAATCATCAACAGGGTCAACAGCCATACTAGCATAGTCTCCCCATCTGTTAGCTGCCGTTTGAGACGCTCCTCCGGTAGCAACAAGTAATTCAGACATATCCATTGTATTTGCAGGAGCACACTGAGATCTTCCAACAATTCTAATTCCGGGAGAAATTCCATTAGTATTAGAAGAGATATTGTATCCCATTGCAAGTTGCCCTGCTCCATTCATAGAAATTCCGGGTAACCAATAGCTAGTACCATTTGTTCCACCGGGATTATATGTACTTTGCTGTGCTATAGACCAAAGACCTCCATTTCTTTCTAAAATATACCAACGAATAGCACCTTCTGTACTAGTCTCTGCTATTGTATGAGCAGCAACAATTGTTTCTTTCCCACTAAAGTTACGATATTGAGTTCTAAACATTAACACAGTAGAAATAGCATCTAATTTAGCAGTAGTTCCTGGCTGAGGAATATTATCCCAAGAACCGTTAAAATCCAACACAAAAGGGTTAACCGAAAGTGTCTGTGTTCTTTGGAAAGTAGAATTGGAAGGAGTAGTCCAATCAGGAACACATTCATATATCCAAAGTTCATCTCCGGGGTTTCCTTCATCACCATCAGCAATAGTAATAAATCCTCCCGGAGTACCTGTTGGTGCCCAAGGTCCATCATTATCTAATGGCATAATGGCATGAAAGCCATCAAATGTGGAAGGTCTATTTGGGTTATCAAAAGCTATCATTTGCGCACTAGGATCTCCTGCTAACATTGCAGTTCTTTCAAAAACATAAACATCTGTACTACTACTAGTATTAGTTGACATATAATAACCATCTTCCCAAATACCAAACTTCATATAATCAGGCATGTCAGCAACATCAAAAGACCAAGAATACCAACTTGAAGTCACCGGGTTTGGTCCATCAGAAACAGCAATTAACATAAGGTCATTAGATGTACATAAAGAAAACTCTGCATAAAACCAACGTTGAGCTTGTTCATCCCAAAGGACAATAGGGTCACCGTTATTACAACCTGCCCCTGGCAACGCAGGATTAAAAATATCATTCAAATCTCCATTTGCAACCATAGCTCCGGTAGCTTTTAGATATATTGCATAAGTTACATTAACAGTTTGGAAGAAATGATCGATACCTACCTCTCCATTACAATCAGGAGGATAAGAACCGGATGTTTGTCCAGAATAATTATGAATTAATCCTTTTGACCCATTTGAAGTGTTTAATTTTGTTTGAACATTTGGATCTAAAGGTAGGTTATCAAAATCAGGGATTTCGTTGTCAGGCTTAATTTTTCTTTTTTCTCTACCAATCCAAGGGGTTTTACCATCAGATTCAGTAACCGATGATACATGATTTTGTAAAGGCTCAGAAATAGCAAAAGCTCTGGCAGTTTTCACAAAAGTAGGGTGAACGACAGGACTTTCCATTTCATAATTCTGACTATTATTTTCAACTTTTTTTTCAACCAAAGGCGTTTGCCCGTATACAAACCCTGCTAAAAAAAGACTCAGTCCAAAAAGTAAAAGTATTTTTTTCATTTTTTAATAGATTTTAGTTGTTTCTTGTTCGTTTTTTTATACACCCAAAGCAGCCGATGGCTGCCTTGGAGTAATAATATTATTTTTTATAAATGATAGCAACATTCTACCAATTATTTATTGTATCACTATCTTTTTTACAAAAGTAGTTTGATCTTTAAGTTTGATAGTCATAAAATAAACTCCGGCTGCATTGTCAAGATTTATTTCCTGAGCAGTTGAAGCTACTAGTTTATCAGTATATACAACCTGTCCGGTTACATTAGTAATGACAACATCATAAGTTTGCGCATAATTTGCAATACTTACAAAGAAACTACCTGTAGTTGGATTTGGATAAACAAGTATTGAATTTTCAGTAACATTATTAAGCCCTGTTGCCGAAGATTTTTCAAAAATCAAAACAAATCTTCCGTTTTCATCGTATTCAGAAGCTGTAAATGAAATCACTTCTCCAACTTTAAGTTCTCTAAAATCACTATTGCTCAAATTATCTTTTAAGTATACTGTTATTCCATCGAATGTTAATTCCGAAACACTAAGGCTAAAAGTACCCGAAGAAGGATTAACAAATAATGGAACTGCAACAGCGGTACCTTCAGTTATATCAGGAATAGTGTTAATAGAATACTCAGTAGACACACCATTTATTTTAGAATAAATCTGTGGTATATTGTTTTCCATTGTAAATAACTTATATGCATCAAATCCATTGTCCATATAATTAGTTGCATCATTATGCATTCTAATAACGGTCTCATCATCAAAATTATTTGCTGAAACTGTCAATCTAATAAGATTTTCAGGAGTTTCGCTAATATTTCCTTTCCAGAAAGCCTGAGAATTATGAATTCTAGCACCAGCTCCAATATTTAAAGTTCCTCCAGTTTCGGAGTTATCTCCTTTTACAAAGAAACCTTGCATTGCAGGAATATATCTAGTACCTCCATTTGTTCCAACGCCACCAACATAACTAGCATAAGTATGAGCAGTTAAATCATCATAATAATAAACAGCATCTAATAAGTTTGCTCCGGCATGATTTACTGCAGCATTATCCCAATCCAAAGCTGATGTGAAAGGATTACCAATAAAATTCCAACCATCGAAATCATCATAAGAAGATCCATTTGGTGCACTTGCTCCATGATCTGAATAGTCTATTGTTATAGAACTTGTAGCGGTGCTTGGATTAAGAGTTCCTGTAAAATTAAGAGTTGTTGGAGGATAATTAAACACATAACCTTGCGCAACAACCATATTTCCAACAGGAGCAGTCCAGCCATTAACAGTGGAATTATAAGTTGTTCCCGTCCAGTAATCATCAATTGACTCATCATATTCGAATAAATATGTTGTAGATGGAAATACGGACAACGGAGCAGAGGCAACCGGAGAAGCTAACATGTGCCATCTTCTTGTAGAAGCATCAAGATATAAATCTACCGAAGCAGAAACACCTGCACCTGAATTATGTATTAAAGAACCGGTTCCACTTGCATCAGAATTAATTATTAACCCTGTATTTCCGGCATTATTAGTAATAGCGCCAGAAACGGTCATTTGTCCGTTTGTTGCAATTGTAACACTTGCTGCGTTTTCAATTGTAATATTGTTACATTCAGCAGTTGTTGCACCATCGTCTATAACAGGATAATTAGGCATTCCGTTAGGAATTGTTATATCATCAGAAGAAGTAGGAATAGAACCTGTACTCCAATTTCCAGTATTTTGCCAATCGGAACTAACAGCACCACTCCAATTAAAAGCAGGAGGAGCAGTTGTCGTTGAATTTCCGGTTAATGCAGGAACTAAGTAACAATTTCCGGTTGTATTATATTCATATATCGCAAAATGATAAGTAGTTGAAGCTGTTAAAGCAGTAACATTAACTCCAGTGGCTGGTCCAATATAAACAACATAGTTTCCGGCTCCTATTTGAGTTCCGGAACCAAATGCAGCATTAGCAGTATAAGTTGTTCCATCAACAGGATTTGCATCAACAGCACTTCCTTGTTTAGCTAGAACAATAACTTGATTTCCATTTCCACGAGTCCAACTAACATTTATTGAGTTTAAAGCAGGAGTTGCTCCAAAATTACTAGCCTGAGTTGTTGGATAAGTACAAACAACAGAAGGAGTTCCGGTGACATTAAAATCGTCAATAGCCATTTCGCTAAGATAATCTGCACCAGTTTGAGCGTTAAAAGTAAATACTAAGTCATTTTCTCCATCGGCAGCAGAAATATCAACAGTTGCTTCGTACCACTGATTTCCTTGATCTCCGGAAATACTTGTAGTAGTAGAACCAGTACTTGCCCAATAAACAGGAACAGCTGTATGATTAGAACCTCCATAGAATAAATCTATTTGCAATGATCCCATATTAGCACCATACATGTGATACCAAAAAGTAACTTCAGAACCGGTATAATTAGTTAAATCCAATACAGGACTTGAAACTTTAAGATTTTTATTTCCATTTGCTCCTGAACTTTCAGTATATAAATATACACCTGATCCTGAAGTGTGGTCAGCAGTAGGACCAGTAGAGCCGGAAGGAGAAACTCCAGAATTAACACTCCAGTCTATATCATCGCTTGATTCATTAACCCAACATTCGCTAAGAGCGACATTACTACCATCATAGTTATTGGTATTTCCACCAAGTGGAAAATCGTCAAAATCTTGAGTATATTGCATTGAATGATCCCATAAAGCGTAAGTAGTAGAAGCGAAATCATTAGCTTCGTTTTCGTCTGGATCTGTACCATTTGGATTGCTGATTTCAGCTTCAAATAAATGAGTACCTACTACAAGAGTTGCTGCTGGGAAAGTAACATTTGTAGAAGCACCGCGAGCTAGAGAGCCAGTCCAGTTTTGAGAAACAGGAGCACCTCCATCTATGGAATATTGAACAGTAGCACTGGTGATAGTTGTTGTTCCTATGTTTGAAATTGTAATTGTAGGAATAAATGTACCGGGAGCACAATATTCAGTAACAGGTACTACAATTTCGCCAATAGCTAAATCAAGTGCAGGAGGGTCATAACAATCACCTTTCCAAATACCTCTACCATAAGTTGCAGCATAAATAGCTGGTGTAGCACCATAATACATTTCTAAATCTGTAATACTAACGAATGGCATTCCATTATTAAATAATTGCCAAGGAGCATTTCCTAACTTAACATAAATACCTGCATCTGTACCAACATATACTTCGTGTTCTGTTGTATTATCTTCGTTTATAACAATAGCTCCGGTAGGAACAGCAGGTAAACCGGCCGAAATATCAGTCCAACTTGTACCTCCGTTTGTAGTTTCGTACACATTTATATTATCATAACCACCAAAACAAACATAAACATGATTGTAATCATCTTCGTCGATTGCTATATCAGTAACAGCATTTGCCGGTAAGTTAGATAAAAGCGTGTAAGTACCAGAACCACCAAGAGGAGATTTCCAGCAACCAGTAGGACTAGCAGTCCATATCATTTTATTAGAACCATCATTAAAAATATCTAAGGCACTTAAATAGTTCGTAGCATCAAGAGATTGAGAAAGATCAGAAAAACTAGGAGGTAAAGGACCTTTTGCGGCATCCCACTCAACGGCATCAGTACCAATATACAAAGAAGTTCCCTGAGGGTCAACTTCCAACGGACCTGCCCAAGCTGCCCCTCCTGAATTTCTAAGACTTGAAGCACTTCCCCAAAGATTAGTCGTTCTATCAACTTGCAATTGCACATAAGTTCCCCACTGAGTATTAAAATTTGTTGGGTCAATAGCACAACACATTCCATCGCCACCTTTTACTTGTTCCCATCCATATTCGTCATCTGTAGGAGTCAAAAGTTTAGTTCCGTTATCCTGAAAACCGGCCACAATATAACCGTCAGCATTTTGAGAAATACCAATATCATAAATTTGTCCTGTTATTATACCATCAGTTATTTCGTACCAATCACTAGATGTACCAGAAGTAACATTATCACAATAATATACTCCACCATCATTAACATCAAAGAGTCTATTATCAGACGGTCTAAAATAAGCATTATGGTGATCAGCATGCACTACGTCACATCCAAGTCCGGTTCTCCAACCATTAGCAATTGTAAAATTAGCAGCTCCATCTGATGAAACATAAGCATTAACACCTCCAACATATACAACATTAGAATTTGTGTTAGAAACTGCAAAAGCAATATCATACCAACCTTGCCCTCCATCAGCCTCTGTGTTAGTAGCATTCCATCCAAAAAGATTATTTTTTGTTAATCCATCATAAACCTTAGAAAAAGAAGCTCCTGCATTAGTCGATTTGTAAATAGCATAAAGAGCATCAGTATCGTAATAACTAGAAATAAGATAAACAACAGTAGCACTTGCACCGGTTGTTGCAACATCAACTCTATATTCTCCTCCGGCACCAGCTGTTCCAGTAAATACTACTGACCATGTAGAACCAAAATCGGTAGAACGGTAAGCTAAAACAGTACTCATAGTAGTGGCAATTAGAGTATTAGTTCCGGGTATTAAATCCATATCAATAAAAAGACCCGATTGAACATTTGTCCATGTTGCACCGGCATCTGTAGATTTATAAATTCCCTTAAAAGTTGCAGCAACAATAGTATTTGGGTCTGACTCAGAACACTCTAGTCCCCCAATTCTAGAATTTTCACTTGCACCAAAAGTTAATCCGGTAGTATTCCATGTTGTTCCACCATCTGTTGTTTTTAAAACACCAATAGAAGGATCGTCAACTGCATCACGGTCACCAGTAGCAATATAAATTGTAGGATTAGAAGTTTTATTATAATCAGAAGGAAGTGCAATATCAGAAACTCCAATAATAGGGTTCTCGTCAGTTAAACAAGTCCAGGTAGAACCAGCATTAGTAGTTTCCCAAACTCCTCCTGCAGGCGCTCCAATCCAAAAATGATTATTATCATTTGGATCAAATGCGGCACAATTAAGACGACCAGTACCATTTTCTTGTAAAGCTCCATCATCTATAGCTCTATCAAGGTTAGCAGGACCCATTGTGACCCAGTTTCCTAATTGAGATTTTGTTTCAGGGTGATCTTTTTGATACTTTTCCCACTCCAACCATGCATTTGTATTTGGAAACTCTCCTGTTACGTTATCCACACGGGTTTTCCAGTACCATTCCCAGCGTTTGAATTGTTTCCACCCCGGGGCTTTTTGTTTTTCACCTTCTTCATTAATGTAATAACCACCTACCACATTGAGTGGAGTCCAATAATCATTAAAGGCTTTTTGATAATCGAAGAATGTGTATTCTCCAATTGATTTCTCTTGGGGAAGATTTTGTTTCCACTGTTGAGAAAATACCTGGCCTATAGACACGCCAAGTAATAACACAAATAAAAGTGTAATTTTTTTCATAGAACGAAAATTAAGGTTAATGTTTTTTTAATCACTAAGTAAATAGATAATTAGAGCAAAAATACGTATTTACAAAATGAAATGCAAATATTTGTTAATTTTTTTTAAAAAATAATGCAACCTAAACTTAAGACGAAAAAAAACGCCAAAAGGTTGCTCTTTTGGCGTTTTTTTTCATTTTTCAACATAATTATTTTTTAATAATTATTTTAGTAACTTCTTTGCCGGATTTTTTTATCATTCTTAAAAAATAAATTCCTGTTGGTTGATCTGAAATATCAACTTTCAAATAACCACTTCCAAATACTTCTTTTTGTAAAATAACTCTGCCACTAAAATCAATTATCTCTAATATTACTCCATTTTCAATGAAATTTGAGCTTAAATTTAGAATTCCGTTAGTTGGATTTGGATAAATTAATATTGCATCGGTGTTTTCAAAAACATTTACATTTTGATTTACAACTACATCAAATGTAACAGAAGAAGAATCATCGTAAGAATCAACAGCAAATAATTCTATTTCATAAGTCCCAATATCGTTGTTAGCCGGAGTTCCGGAAAATGTTTGTGTTGAAGAGTCAAAAACTAACCAGGAAGGCAATTCTTGTCCATCATAAAGCTTGGAAGAATAGGTTATTTCATCAAAAATATCATAATCTTCAAAAACTCCACTTGCATCTAAAAAGAATAAACTATCACTAAAAACTGATTGATTATCAAGATTAGAAACAACAACAGGAGCTTCATTAACTACAAAATGAATAACAAAACGATCCTCTACCATTCCGGTTGTGTGAGTAAATGAATAACTACCTCCACTAATTGATTGAAATACAGTGTCTTCATACAAATCTTCAATGTAGATATACTGAATACTGTCGAAAACGAAATCATTTGAGAAATTCAGTGTCAATTCTGCATTATCAGCAGCTCTTAGACATAAAGGAATTTCCATATTTGTTGATTCAAGAGGAATGGAATTTAACCAAAGTCCTGAAGAATACCCATCGGCTAAAGAATATATTTGTGGAAACTCTTCATCTGGTGAGAAAGTTTTAATTCCATCGTCGTTTGTATCGTATCCAAGAGTTGCACCATCATAGCATCTAATTAAAACCTGATCGGTAGCTAAACCAAAATCCAGATTTATTCTTAAAATATTTTGTTCAACATCTTTTTGATTTTTCTTCCAAAAAGCGGTTTCATCATGAACTTTTGCAGAATTAGGGATAGATATTGTTCCTCCGGAAGTATTATCAGTTTTAACAAAAAAACTTTGTTGTGCCGGAATATATTGAGAGCCACCATTAGATAAGCCTGTTCCATTACCATTGTCATGATAACTAACATAATTGCTGCCATTATAATAAGTAACATCCATTTTAGTATTAGTTTTTGTAACTAGCAACCAATCGATAGCTGAAGTATAACTATTACCTAATATGTTCCAACCATCAAAGTCTGAGTAAACTGATCCATAGGTGGGCGTTCCGGTGTGTTCTGTGTAGCCAACAGTTAAAACAGTAGGACTGGACTGAAAATTCAAATTGCCGGTATAAGTAATTTGTTCTGACGAACCTGTAGAATAATACAAATAGCCTTGATTAGAACTTAAAGCACCAGAAACATCTTGCCACCCGGAAGTTCCACCAACAAATCCATAATTTGAACCTAGCCAAGAGTCTTGTATACTTTCAACATAATTAAGAAAATTTATAGAAGAAAATAATGAAGTATTAGAAGCTGTAATAGGAATAGCAAAATATTCCCACTCATCTTGAAACATATATCTTTCGATAGTTGCAGCAAAAGAATTATTTACAATAACAGAACCATCTCCGGTTGCATCAGATTTAATCACAAAACCACTAGCTCCTGCGTTATTTGTAACTGTTCCACTAACAGTTAATCTGCCATTTGTAGCAACTGTTAATACTGCGCCGGAATTAATTGTCAAATTATTACAAACAGCTAATGTTGCTCCGTCGTCTATTACCGGAAGTGTTCCCGCATTAGCAATTATAACATTACTACCAGCAGTAGGGACAGTATTTGAAGACCAATTTGCAGCTGTTTGCCAATCATTGCTGGCAGAACCATCCCATGTTATTTGTGAAAAAGTAACATACGAGAATAAAATTAAAACAAAAAAAAGATAAATTTTTTTCATAATATTGTGATTTTTTATTGATTAACGTTTTGAAATATAGATTGTTTAATTGAAAAATTAAAAACAATTTATGCTTTTACGTATATACGATTTTTAATGGGACAAAGTTTCCCTTAAAAGGATTTTATGATCCATTTTGATAAAAATAAGTCTTTTTACTCAAAAAAAAACGTTTTAGAAAATAAATCTAAAACGTTTTTATATATTGAAAACTTAAAAATCTAATTTTTAAAGACTTTTATAACACAACCACCAATCTTTACATTCAATTGATTTGTCTTTAAGTCTTTCAGCTGCTGTTTTTTCATCACTTGCAGGAGGAACAATTACTTTGTCGCCAAAGATATCGTTATTTGGCCAATTTGCAGGAGTAGCAACTTTATATTTATCAGATGTTTGAAGAGCTTTTAAAGCACGTAATACTTCATCAATATTTCTACCTATTTCTTGAGGATAATAAAGAATTAAACGATTAAAGCCCTCGGGGTCAATAAGAAATACCGCACGAACTGTATTTGTTCCTTTTCCCGGATGCAACATTCCTAATTTTGAACCTACATGTCCCATTTCATCAGCAATAACAGGGAAAGGAATAGTGACATCCATTTTTTCTTTAATCCATTCTACCCATTTAATATGCGAAAAAACTTGATCAACTGATAATCCGATAAGTTCAGCATTAAGTGCTTTAAATTCAGCGTCTCTTTTTGCAAATTCAATAAATTCAGTTGTACAAACAGGAGTAAAATCGCCGGGATGGCTGAATAATACAATCCATTTGCCTTCGTAATCTCCGGGTATGTTTTTCATTCCGTGAGTTGTTTTTACTGATATTTTTGGGAATTTGTCACCTAATAATGGAAATTTACCTTTTTTCATAATTATTTTTTTAAAGTTTTTAAAATGTTCATTTTGTGGTTAATAATAATTAATTTTTTGATTAATATCAAATTTATTTTATAGTTCCAGTAAAATCTATTTGAAAATCTTCTATATCAAAATTTTTCAAATGTTTATCAGAGATATATTTTGTCATCATCGAATTAAGCTCTTCATCAAATATATCAACAATTTTACCTGATTTTTTATCATACAAATGATGATGTTTTTGCATTTTGGCATCAAATCGAGCTTTTCCGTCAAGTGTAAAAACTTTACTAATAATTCCATTTTCAACAAAAGTCTCTAATGTATTATATATTGTACTTAATGTAATTGATGGGAATTTTTCATGAATAGCATTGTAAACAGTTTCTGCACTGGGATGTTCTTCTGATTTTTCTAAGAATTCTAAAACAGCAACTCTCTGAATTGTCATTTTTAGTCCTGATTCTGTTAATTTTTCTGTGCCCATAAGTTTTGTTTTAAAATCTTTGGCAAACATAGAATAAATATTTGATAAAAAAAAATATTTGTTGATAATCTTTCTAATCTAAAATATAAAAGCCGAATAATTAGGATTTTATGATATAAAAAAAATGTATTATTTTTGAAAAAAAACAAATGATTGATAAAGCAGCTAAAATAATTAGAAATTCGAAGCACTTGGTAGCACACACAGGAGCAGGAATTTCGGTTGAAAGCGGTATTCCTCCATACAGAGGGGAAGGCGGGATTTGGAATAAATACGACACAAAACTATTCGATTCGGACTATTTTAAAACAGACCCTGAAAAATGTTGGGAATTAATTAGAATAACATTTCTGGAAATAATAAAAAATGCAAAACCAAATTTAGCTCATTACAAACTTGTTGAATTAGAAAAAATGGGGATTTTAAAGTCAATAACTACGCAAAACATTGACAATTTACACTATCTTGCAGGTAGTAAAAACGTAATAGAATTTCATGGAAACTCACGTCAATCAATTTGTGAAAAATGTGGTAATATTCAGCAAAACGACACATTAAACCTACACAAACTACCTCCAAAATGTACTGAATGTAATGGAATATTAAAACCCGATTTTGTGTTTTTCGGAGAAGCAATACCTATTGATGCAATGATAAAATCAGAACTTGAATTTGGAATTGCAGATACCGTTTTAATCATCGGAACAACAGGAATGGTTTATCCTGCAGCAGAACTTCCTTTTATTGCCAAAGAAAAAGGAGCAAAAATAATTGAAATAAATACCGAAGAATCTAATTTTACAAAATCTATTACAGACATATTTTTAAAAGGTAAAGCATCAGAAATTATGGATTTATTATTCAATGTCGTTTAGTTAAGCACTCAAAAAATGTCCCAGCGGGACTACCTGTTTGTAAGTTCCGACGTAAGTCGGAACTAAAAG
>JAFGVU010000078.1 GCA_016937855.1 Bacteroidales bacterium
CACCTGATGCGACAAAGATAACTGATGGCTTGGAAATTCAACTTAGCAAGTCATCATTTCTGTCCAACGAATGGGGAGTATTATAGTCACCGAAGACAATACCATATAGACTTGGTATTATTCCTAAAATTATTAATGGCATTGCAGCTCCCAGCTTATAATGTTTTACTCTCAATGCTTCTTTACAATGACAGTATGGAGTAAGGTATTTAATTTTAAAACCAAATTTTATCGATTTAAAACCTTTTTTTGCGAAAATCCCCCAAGTTATAGCGTGTAATATTTCATGTAGAACAACACCACCAATAAAAACATACATTAAACTACTTATTATATTTTCTAACCCAAATTGAATGTGTTCATTGCTCCAAATGGTGGAGAAGATAAATAGACTTACAATAGATATAAGAAAGCCTATCACTATCATATATAAATACATTCTCCCAAATCTTAAATTAGTATCTACCGGCTGTTTCATTTCAAATATTGTTTTGGAATAAAAAAACATCCATAATGTAATCACTAAATCAAAGCGCAATATGAATGGATTATAAATACTTGTAGCATAACTCTTTCATATTATCATCATGCAATATTGCATAAGCAAATACCAAACAAAATACTGGTTGGAAATGGATCAAGCAAATAAACCTATTACAAGTTTAAGGAATCTTCTTAGAAGTTATACTTGCAATAGGTTATTTGTATTCATTAAAAGGGTGTGGCTGGCATTTCCAACCAGTTTTCATAGCATGATACAGCTGCATTTTTTACGTTTCCAGTTACCTTCCCTAGCCATTCCCAAACTGTTCCTCCTCCATTGATATTTTCTAATTCATTTTTGTTCAAGGAAACAATTTTCGTATGATAATATGATTTTTCCATAATTTATATTGTTGAGTACTTTGATAACCTTTTTTAAAATCTTTCGCACATTGTGCACTTCCATCCATTATCACTTCCCACGTGGCAGCTACTAATAAACCAGTTCCTAAGAGTGCTGGAATTCCCCAAAGAAATCCTCCAGTCTCATTTCTCATTTCCTTAGCATCCATTTCCTGAACGCCCATTAATTCTAAATTTTCCATAAGTCACAAAATTTTAAACGTTAATAATTTAAGTTAATTTTGTGCCGACCAATGTTTTGTTTGGCTGGCATGCCTGTCGGCCGTCCGGTTCGCGATAAGTGGTTGGCCGGCGGGCTTATTTTACCCCTCCTGTCCCTAGGCCGCCAACGAAGGATCATCTCCTTTCGGAGCCCCTTCATCTTTCATACAGCATGTAAAAGAACTTTCTTTATTACTAAATTTTTCCAATCACTTCAGGACACACTAAGCGTAGCTAAATCTGCACTAGCGTGGCAGATTGGTTTTTATTAGTTGCCATGTTAAATATTCAGAACGACTCTTTTTTTAACGATATTATTGTTTCAGTTTTTCTTATAATTCTTAGATTTATTTGAGGAAGTCCGAGCAATGAGTCCCGTATTGATGTAAAATTGCAATAGTCGGTTTTTATTAATTCTTTGGCACAAATACCGTTAATTCTTTGAATGGTATCGCCATGTTGAAGTCCGCTTTTATGTGCTGGAGATGATTCTAAAACCCTGGTTATTAGTAATTGGTTGTTTCGAATGTTAAAACTAAAGCCAAAAGAATATATACTTGTAGCTGGTGAAAAGTTTCTAAGTTCACCCAGATATATAGTTTTTTCAAATGGGTCAATAGCTATTTCGTTGTATTTTTTAAATATGCCCAATCCCAAAAAGCTTTGCTGCTGATTGGTGTATTCTGCTAAAATCCCTTTTAAGGTATCTTTTCCTAAAACGATATCCGTAAAATTTTTGATGCCCTCATCGTAATAGGTGCCATGTGCATTAAGCATCTCAGAATTACTGTACTTAACACCTGTTGTGTCGTTTGCAAAGCACATCGGAAGTACAAGCGATGCAGTATGCCCAAGGTCGATTTTTACGTTGTGAGCAATACGATCTACTACGATATTTGACTGATAGGACAAGCTGCCTTCGTATGAAAATGAATTATTATGTGTGTGGTTTTTTATAGTCAGCTTTGATGTTGAAATGAATAGGCTGTTGGTCGTGAAATTAAACTTCCAGTATAGTTGGTTGATTATTGGTGTTCCAATAATTATATCGCTTGGAGCGCATTGAAGAATCTTTCCATCACTTTTTAAATCGAGAATAACTGCTAATACATTCCTAAAAGCTACATCTCCAATTTTAATTTCTTTTATAATGCAAAATGGATTCCTTGATTTTTTATTTATTGATATTAGGTTGAAAGGAAAAACAAATACATCAAAATTACCAATTGCGGCTTTGTCGATAACACATATGTTTGCGCCCGTATCAAATAATCCAAATGTGCCGAAATCGTTGATTTTTACAGGGATTTCAATCCAGTTTTTACTGTTAAAATTTATGGTGGCAGAATCTGATTTGTTTTTTTCAAGAATGTTTATGCGATTATAGACTATTACGCCGATTAGCGTTAATAATGCAATTGCTATAGTGATATTTCTTATTGCATTTCGGATTTTGATATTCATGTGTAATATATCATTGATTGTAATGTTTTTTTAATCTAAACACCAGAAAATATTGGATAAATCCTACGTGAACTACATGATAGATTAGGTGCAAATTTAATGTATTTGAAAATGAGTGCTTAAAGCGAGATAATATTATTGGATTATCTCGCTTTTGAAGTTATTAAAATCCGTTTCCGCTACCATGTCCCACAGTGGCAGTGTTCCCGTTTGCTGTACTATCAGCAGAAGCACTCGTCGAATTGTTAATGTCACCATTACCTGTATTAACATTAATTGTACAACTACTTGCTATAGCTAATACAGCTAATGCAACAAACCAGACAATTCCTCCATCAACACTCCTCATTTCCTTAGCATCCATTTCCTGAACGCCCATTAATTCTAAATTCTTCATAAGTCACAAAATTTTAAA
>JAFGVU010000079.1 GCA_016937855.1 Bacteroidales bacterium
AAAACTATGTTTAAATCAGAAGTTTGGATTGAACTTTGGTGAAGACAATGCCAGACCTAAAAAAGGATAAAGGTCTGCACTGTCAACCATGTAATTTTTCGTTCGCGCGGTAAATATATTACTTCGGTACCAGAAACCAAAAAAGAAACTATCCTTGCTGGAAGTAAGCAACTTCGATTTAACAATTGCAAAATATTTTAGCCATGGCAAAAACCGAAGGTGGGAAAAAGAAGGTGCATGTACCTGCCCACACCAAAAAGGTTGGCGGGAAAAAAGTTAAGGTGAAAGAACATTACAGGTCTACACCTAACTAGCCAATGTTATGGAGGTAATTCTGATTGCCTCCTTAACTTTTGCTATTGGTTTATTTTGCAGAAAAATATCCAATTATGAGCTTTAAAGTTAAAGAAGTGATTGACGGAGATACTTTTGATGTTACCCCAGGCTGGAAATGGGATGGGAAAAATGGAGACAGAGTTCGGATTGCCAACCTTGATGCCGCAGAGCTTCATCAACCAGGAGGACAAGCAGCAAAGACAAAATTAAAAAACCTTGTTGAAGGCAAGGCTGTCGAATTAAAGAATGCTGTTAACATGTCATACGGGCGTATCGTATGTGACGTACATTATAACGGGAAAGATATAAAAACAATGTTATAGTTAATCAAAAGATCGATTGAAGAAGCTACCTGATTGGTAGCTTTTCTTTTGCTGGTTGATTTTGAGCTTGACAACCAGGGAGGTTTTCATTGTCAATAATCAATTCATAGAAATTTTTAATACTCTTTAGGTCTGGAAAAGTAGCTGCTTTATTTCGAGATGGAGATGAATATTGTGTTAATTTCTTTTCGAGAAATTTGCATCAGTTTGTTATTGGTAATTTTAGATGTACATCCAATTGCTTTCAAATTTGATTTGTTGGATAAATTTTCTTAAGAACGGCTATTTTGTGTTCGGAAATCCATTGTGGATAAAATTAGTAACATCCGATTCCAGATAATAAACCTTTCTACCAATTAAACGAAAAGGAAGTTTCCCTGAGGTACGAAAACGTTGCAAGGTTCGTTGACTTACTTTTAACAAAAGGCATAGGTCTTGATTATCGAGTAAAATTTCATCATCAATTTTAGGAGTTATTGAGTTATCCTGACGGTCAATTTTGCGACCAATTTTCTCCAGTTGACTTGTTAACCGGTTCATCCACGAATCAAAATATTTTTGGTCGATATACATTTCAGTAACTTTTAAAATTACTGTAAACTTATGGGGAAGGAGTATTGAAGATCAGGAAGTCGGTATCATTTTTCTTCTTGTGATGGAGGTAATGTGCAGCTAAACAGTGCTTAGGGTATTGATATTTTTGGCAAGTTTGCTTCAGCTAATATGATATTTACTCGGTGTAATTATTCCGATTTGCGTCCCATTCGTTTTAACAGGGCATTTTTTAAGTTGTCAAGAAATGGGGTAGGGACATTTCTAATTTTCATATCGCTAAATGATCGCGACAGGTTTTTATCCAACTGAATATTAAAAACTTTCTGGATGTAATCGGATAATTGAGTTAGAGGAACGTCACCAAATGAGTTATCACTATCCCAAGAGTAGATCTGTTCCATGAGTTCTGTTTTTGTCCCTTTCCATGTAAGTTTGGTTGCAGGGAAACCAAAATGAAATGGCGTTAGGCCATTGTTGTCCAGCTTATCTAATTCTTGCATAAGATATACTGATAACATATCATTTGATAATATTTTTGCAACTTTGAAATCGCAGTTTGTTGAAAAATTTGGATCCAATTCGAAATAGAATGTTTCCAGATACTGTTCGGTGTCCATCTTGCCTCGTAAAAAATATAAGGAATCCAGGTGTGAAGCCCCCGAACGGTAATAACGAATAAAATCCAGCCGCTTAATGTTATATTTATTGATCTCATTCAATTCGTCGGAGAGATACTCCTTTTGTTTGTTTGCCCCTGCAGGACGGTTCATTTCTATGTTATATAGTTTCCTGTTATAAATTAGGCGGTAACAAAATTTCGGTTTTATTTCTTTAAAAAAAGTAATTTCCTCCATATCGTCCCGAAATTTATAAGAAAGAATAAATTGTTTAAGGTTATCAAACGACTCAGCAAGCACTCTCGATGCTTCGAGTGATTTTTTTAAGACATTGTTGTTCGATGACTCAATATTGTCTATTAATTCATCGGTCTGTTTACGCAGGTTAGTAATGTATTCAAGCATAAATTTTAGTTTTTGATATGTTGTGAATATTTTAATGGGGTGGAGGCTCAAGGTTTATTCGAAAAAGTGGTGCTCTTAATCAGCATTCTTAGTGAATCTAACCATTCATGTGTTGTCTTCAATTCGACAGACACTGGCAGGATAAAAGTAGGGGCAAAGCTATGATGAGATTGTGATATTTTAAAAATATTGTGCTAAGAATAAGTGTAAGATAGAAGTAGGTTTACATTATAAAATCCTGGAATAATATAGATTTTTTAGATCACATTTACACCTAATCGTAATTAAAAAATAATTATATTTATAACAGATGATCATTCTGATCATCTGTGTGTTTGGGGGTTAACATTAGTAAAAAGAGCCATTGTTGAATGGCTCTTTTATTTTTTATACATCTGCCTGTAATAGCCTGTTTCAGAACCGTGATGACCCGCAAATAACTAATAAATCCAACCGAAATAACTTCATAAAGAACTTTCCACGAAATCATGAAGAAGAATTCCAAACTTCGTCAAGAAGATTTTAAGAAAAGATAAAGACGATTATCGGAAGAGTCTTTGATGAATTCTTGACGTCAATACCAACCTCCCAACAAACTGCCGGGAGGTTGTGATCGAAAAGGATTAAGCAGCCACTAACGAGCCACGAAGGTTGCATTAGACAGCGCCTCTTTCATCTGTTTGCCGGGGCGGAAACGGATGTTGACCGATGTAATTTTATCGGCTGTACATTCCGCTTCGGTATCCGTGCCGGTGCAGTTAAACGTGAGCTGAAACGAACCCCAGTCGCCCATTTGCACCGAGTAGCCATCGAGCAGAGAATTCTGGATCACCGCTTGCAGTTCATCCAATACCAGAACTGCTTCGCCATGACTTAAGGTGGTGTTTTTACTCAAGGCTTCGGCAATCTCCTTTTCTGTTTTTTGTTCCACGCGGTTGGGCACCAGGTACCATTTCCGGTCGGCTTGTGGGTTGCGTGGGTTCACCCGTTGAATTTTTGAATATA
>JAFGVU010000080.1 GCA_016937855.1 Bacteroidales bacterium
CAAACTACAATTTTTTGCTTTTAGTTATGCACGAAATGATTTTTCCTTAGCCTTTAAATCTAAAATCATTTTCGGCATAACGGATAAAATGTATATAGTTCTGAAGCATAAGCAATTCTTTGTAGCAAATCTATTAAAATGTTCAAGCGATCTGATAGCCATCTGATTCGCGTTTGGATATTTTAAGAGCATGAGAGCTGATTTATAGATTTTAAGTAAGGATATGCAATTTTTAATATTTTACAGGAATGACTTTAACCCGGATAAAATACAAATAGTTCTTAAGCATAAACAATTCTAAAAAAATAGAAAAACAATTACATATCTTTGCAAAATGTCAACGGAAATAATAAATAGTTTTGGACTTGAATTATGGCATTTTTATGTGTTGGTAGTTTTTGTTGGCGTTTTGCAGGGTTTTATTAATACAATGGCGGGTGCCGGAACGACGGTAATGTACTCTTTTCTGTCATTTTTTGGTATGCCTGTTAATATGATAAATGGTACAGTGCGGCCGGGAATTATGTTTCAGACAGCGGCATCATCAATTAAATATTATCGTAGCAATAAATTAGCTCTTAGAAAGGGCTTGTTGTTAGGAATTCCAATGATTATCGGTTCGGTTTTTGGCGCAGAAATCGCAATATCAATAAATGAGGATGTTTTTGAAAAAATTGTAGCAATTTTCTTATTGATAATGTTATTCCCAATGTTTTATAATCCCAAGAAGTGGCTTGAGGGGCAATCTGTTGAAAGGCAATCTAAAACTGGTTTTTGGCAGCTTCTAATTTTTACAATAATTGGCTTTTATGGTGGATTTTTGCATATTGGTGTTGGGATATTTTTACTTGTTGCTTTAGTTTTGAATGCGGGATTTGACCTTGTGCATGCTAATGCTCTTAAGGTTTTTCTCGTCTTGATGTATGCTCCGGTTGTTTTGATAATCTTTTTGATAAATGGACAAGTTGATTTGTTAGTAGCACTTTTTGCAACAATTGGTAATACTATCGGTGGAATAATAGGCGCAAATATGGTGATCAAGAAAGGATCAAGGTTTGTGAGATTGTTTTTGGTGATTATTATAATTGTTTTCTCTTTTCATTTATTAGGGATATGGAACTTGATTTATCAATTGTTTTCTTAAATAAATGTTTTCAACGACTTGTTACCCAAAAACTAGAGATTATTGGTTCACAAATTTGATTAGTAAACTTTTGTGCTTAGCACTTCGACCTAAGAACTTGGGGCTTAAATTTTTGCATTTTAAAATTAGGGGATTTTCCGTATTGATTGCTTTTTTGTTTGTTGATACCTTTGTAATAAAAATAGAAGCCATGAAAACTCCTCACGTATTTTTTTGTATTTTCATATTGCTTTCGGGCAAATTATTGATTGGTCAAATTGTTTTGCCATGGAGCGAAGGATTTGAAAATGTCGCGCCAGCTACTTCGTTTAATACTGATAAGGATTCGATAAATGGACTCTATGATTGGTCTTATAATAGCACATCTCCTTCGAGATTGAGATTTTCTGCAGGTGCTGGATTTTATAATTCAGGTTCTCATGCTGCAACACTCGATCTTGCAACAGACTGGACATCTACAACTCACAGCATTACAGTACAATTAGATTTGAGCTTATATCGTAATAGTACCGATTTAGTTTTGTCATTTTATTATATGGATCATGCTGATGGCAGTGATCCCGATGACTGTGTTAAAATAAAAACCGGAAGCTCGTCAGAATATAAAATTTACAACCTGAATCCCGGTTCAAAAACAGATGGCGTTTGGAATTATGTTGAGATAGATTTAGATCAGGTTCTTAGTTCAAATGGCTTGTATCCACATAAAGAAACTTACATTGTTTTCTCACAAACTGGCAAAAAACGAGCTCTGGCAACAAATGCCGAAGGAGGAATTACTTTTGATGATATTTCTATAACTGGGTCGATGCCACAAGTACTTTTGCCTTGGATTGAAGATTTTGAAGGAATAAAAGATGAGATGAGCATAACTTCAAACCGAACATCTATAAATGGAAGGGGAAATATTAGTTTTCAAAAAACTTTAAATGGGCGATTAAGATTTAATGCCGGAACAGAATTTTGCAATTCAGGTAGTAGGGCTGCCACTTTAGATTGTGATGCATATAATTCATCTCTACCTCAAAATATGATGATAATGACCTTAAATATGTCGCGATACGTTGATTACGAAGACTTGGAATTAAGCTTTTTTTATATGCATCATGGTGAGGAGCCACATACTTTTGATAATGTTTATATTCGTGGTTCATCCAGCGATACTTGGATTTTAGCTTACGATTTATATGCTAATCAAGCTGCAGCCGGGACATGGAAAGAAGCTTCGGGAATAGATATTGATGCACTAATTTCAGGGGCAGGACAAACCATTACATCAACTTTTCAAATTGCTTTCTCACAACAGGATGATTATCCTACTTCTACTACAACCGGACAGGATGGGATAAGTATTGATGATGTGAAAATTACTTGTATGGATTTGTATTGGTGTGGAACTTTAAGCGATAATTTTAATGAACCTCTCAACTGGTGGCCAAATACTGTTCCTAATTCGTTTTTTGATGATTATAACGTAATCGTTTGTGGCGATTCTGAGAACAATTTAGTTATAGAATTAAATTCAGGGAATATTTACAATGCATCTTTCGATGTAAGAAGTCTAACAATTGAGTCAGGCGCGAGTTTTTTAACAAATATTCCTGCGGGTCAGCACTTAAGCTATGTGCCACATATCCTAATCTATAATGACTTGATAATTAATGGTACTTTTAAATCAAATAGTTATCCAGCACTTGACTTAACGAAAGTCTATGTACACGGTGACCTAATTATAAATGGTAATTTTGGATATAATATTTCTTATGTTGATTTATATGGAAATTTAAATAATAATGGTGAATTTGGTGGAGCCCGATCAGGTATTACATTTAGGGGAGCAGATATGTCTGTTATTTCCGGCACAAAAACAACACATTTTACAAACCTCACTATTAATAAGTCGAATACAGCCTTTAATGCTGTCGAATTAACTTGTGATACAGATAGCATTGTTTGTGAATATCTATATGTTGAGGATGGTTCTTTTGAGATAAATAGCAATTCAGTGGTTTGTCTCGATAGACTTGTAATTGCTGAAAATGCCTGTTTAAATGTAAATGATCCAAATGTAAAGCTCCTCATACGGGAGAGATTTCGGAATTATAACACAACTTGTTCGAGTACAATTGGTTTGCCGTCAAATATAAACAATACTATTTATTTTGATTTTAAACCTGGTGCAAACGCAATTTCTCAAGGAGAAGGAACATATGCCGGTAGTCAGTTTAATAATGTCGTTTTTACTAATTCTGGAGGCTATCCTGACCCAAAATATGAACTGCTTTCTGATATGTTGATAGCTAATACCATATTTTTAGATGAAGGAGTTGTTAAAACTGGGGATAATATTGTATTAATCCAAAATACCGCAACCGATGCAATTCAAACACATGGTGAAACAAGTTATATTGATGGCAATTTAAGAAGATATATCACCTCCGGATCTTACGATTTTCCTGTAGGTACAACATCTGATTATCAGCTTGTAAATGTTGACATCTCTTCAACAAGTGGCGGCTTAACATATCTCGATGCTAAATTTACTTCTACCAGTGAGGAAAGACCACCCGAAGGACTAGAAGTTAATGGCTCCGAAATTACAGAATTTCTTAATAGTGGCTATTGGACTGTTAGTCCAGATGCAGGGTCTGCCGAGTATGATATTACTCTTGTTTCTCGTGGTCACTCAAACGGTGGATTCGAGACCGCACAGCATGCAGTTTTTAAAAGAAGTGGGCTTGGTGATTGGGAAAGCTTAGGCTCGCACGATAATGCTACTCAATCAGGATCCGAATCCGGTCCAATCTATGCGACACGATCTTCACTTACAGGGTTTAGCGATTTTATTATCGGAAAAAATGATATCCCATTTCCATTGCCTGTTGAACTTACTAGTTTTACTGCTGAGTGCCATGGAGATGAAGTCATTCTTTCTTGGCAAACGGAATCAGAATTAAATAATGATGGATTTTCTGTCGAGAAATCAAATAATGGTGTCGATTTTTACCAAATTACCTTTATGCCCGGATGTGGTAACTGTAATAATCTGTCTAATTATGAGCTGGTTGATGATGAGATTGATGAGAATGCATACTATAGGCTCAAGCAGATAGATTACGACGGAGCTTTTTCTTACTCTGATATAATTTCGTCAAGTTGTGGAGCCAACAGAAACGATATCCTTAGCAGCATTAATGAGGGTATGCTACTAATAGATTTTAGTTCATGTAATAAAAATCAGTATCAAATTGAACTTTATGATAATTCGGGAAAAATGGTATTCCGAAATCTTATCCCTGATGATTATAATCAAAATTACAATTTTTACCTGCCATCACTAAGCTCTGGAATTTACTATCTTAATATTTACAATAAAAATGAATTTTATTCACAAAAAGTAAATATCAATATTTTTTAATATCTTAGCATTTTAAAACCAATGCTATGAGAAAAATTGTTTTAATTTCTATTGCGATATCGATTTTTGTGACATCTTTTGCACAATCAGTTAATGGTGTTATAGAGTTTGAAGACGAACAGTTTAAAGTTGTTAAGGTTTGGGGAACTCACGAAGAAAGAGGTTACGCTGTTGGCTATTTGTTAGCTGATGGTATTGACGACCTTTTTGAGAATTATCTTTTGCCTGCATTTGGTACTTATTATTCAACCGCAAGAAATCTTATGGGCACCGATGCTCATATAAAAATCGATTCTATTTACATATACGAAGCAATGGCAATGGCTGATGGAATAAATGCTTCGGGATTAATGGAAATGGAGGTTGATCATGTTGATGTTTTATTGGCAAATTCTTTTTTGGATTTTCAGAACTTTCTAGGAAAAGGTTTGGGCTTAGATAATGGTTGCTCAAGTTTAATTAGCTGGGGTAGCGCAACGGACGAAACAGATTTGAATGGAAAATCTGTAATGTCGAGGCATTTAGATTGGGATGATCAGCCGGTAATTGTTCGTAATCAGGTAATGATTATTCACATCCCTTCGGAGGTAGATGAACAACCTTGGGCTTTAGTTGGCTTTGCAGGACAAATGTCGGTTCTTTCGGGCTTTAACCAAAGTGGCGTTGGCGTTATGCAACACATGTTATCTGATGTAAATGAGCCAGCCATTATTAACAAATCCTACGAACCGGTTTGGTTTACTATGCGAAAAGCAATCGAAATGACCGATTATAATGGTGATGGATTTAATAATTGTCTAGATATTAATGACGCCGTTAATGCAAATATTAATGGATATGCCGATTCTTATATTGTTACAGGAATTGCTCCGGCAATATTTGAAAGTAATCACGAAATAGCTACAATAATTGAAGTCGCTCCGGAAATTCCATATATTACAATTCGAAATACTGATTACGTGGACGGAATTCCGGGCGATAATCTTTATGCTGCTAATTGGACAATTGCAAGAAATGATCTGTTACATTATTGTCAACGATATAATGCAGTTATGGCAAATTTCGGAGATGGTACCAATATCGGTTCTCAGCAAAATTGGGAAATTATGCTTGATTATAGTAGCTCGTGTATTCCCGGAGGATTTGGCAATATACAGTTTATGCAATTTGTGCCAGAAAATAATTATTTTAAATTAGCTTATCATCATATCGGAGGACCACAGGCTTGCTCAAATACTCCAATTGTTTATAATACCGATGAGCTTTTTCAACTTCCCTTAAATAAATCTGATGTAAATTCAAAATCAAAAATTAGAGTTTACCCTAATCCGGCAAAAGACAAACTAAACGTAGTAGTGCCTAATGAGGAAGTCGGGAAAAAATTGATGATTGTTTCAGTAAATGGTACAGTTGAACAAGTTAAAATTATAGAAAATCAGCAAATGACTATTGATATAAGTAATTTTAAAAAAGGAGTATATTTTATTAAAATTCAAAATACTGATTTTAAAACTAAAATTGTTGTTGAACAATAATTCGCTATGTTGTAAATCTTTTTTGTTATTCATTTGAACGGTATTAATTTAGTTCAACCATTCACCACAATATTTGTTTGTTTTTTTGCAATAAAGAAAAAAATGATTCTTTGAATATTAATAGGGTTTTTCTTTTAATGCTCTGGTATTTAATACAAAAAGCACTATTTGTTAAACTTATGAATATTGTTGTCTTGTGTTTGTACTGTGAAATTATATGAGAATCTTTTGAAATTATACAAATAGCACTATTTGCGGGACTAATGTTGCTTATCTTAGCATTGAAAACTTTCACAATTAGTACTAAAAAAATTGACCTATGAAAACAATTAAACTTCTACAAAAGATTTTTTTACTGTGTATTCGTATGAACACCAAAATAGTATCATTATTTTTAATGATAGCTATTAGCTTCACATTGTATTCACAGCAAGCGAGTTTTAATTATGCATCCCGAACGGGAAGTCTTGGTACTGACTATAGTTGGATAAATTGTTCATCGGGGACTACTATTCTATCTGGTGACGATGTCCGAGGGTCATTAAATCTACCATTTGATTTTACTTATTACGACAACTCCTATTCTGCCGGAACATCTATTAGTGTTGGGTCAAATGGTTTTATCCGTTTCGATGGACTTGCATCAACAAATTACTGGTCTGCCAGCAGCTATAACCTAATATCTACTGGTACATCATTTGGACAAATTATTTGTGTAGCCATATACGATGGTAAAGTTGGAGATAATGGCGGATATTGTAAATACTTAGTTACAGGTTCATCCCCAAATAGAATTCTCACAGTAGAATTTTATAATTATGAATTAGATTACAACGACAACAAATATGCTAGTGTTCAGGTTAGCCTTTACGAAACAACAAACACAATCGTAATTAAAAATGGTACTGACAATATTAGCGTTAATGGTGTCGATCAAGGATTACATAGTGGTGTTGTTGGATATTTTCATAAATGGCAAGAGGTGAGATCTGGTTCCAATAATGCATGGATTGAATATAGCCGCAATAAGTGGAAAGGAACTGTTTCGGACGATTGGAATACCGCAGCTAACTGGACATCTAATCAAGTGCCAGCTTCAGGAGAGTCGGTAATTTTTGACGAGTCGCCATTAAATCATTTGGTAATGGATCAAAACAGAGTTGTTAATGATGTGGTAAATACTCAAAGTACTTATCGTTTGGTAACAAATGGCCATACTTTATCTGTTGGCGGAGATTTGATATTTTCAAATGGGGCACAAATCGATGCTACAGCTAGCTCATCAGTTGTCGAATTTAATGGTAGCTCTCAGCAATCAATTCCTGTCGGTTCATTTAAAGATGATGAATCAGCCGGGATTAAATTAAATAATTCAGCCGGATTAAATCTAAATCAAAGCTTTACCATAACAGAGTCTTTAGTCTTAACAAACGGCAATTTAATAGTAGGCGCAAATACTCTTACTCTTGAAGGAACTGTTGCTGCGACTTCCGGTGGATTAACAGGCGGATCGTCTTCCAATTTGGTGTATAATGGAAGTGGGAATACTGATTTGCCAGCAATTTTGTTAAATAATCTGACAATAAACCGTACAGGTAATTCAATTTCGATGTTAGGAGATGTCGAGATTGAAGGTCTGTTGACATTAACTGCCGGCTCATTGATTACCGGAGCCAATACTCTAACTATTAGTGGGAGTTCTCCATCAGGAAGCGGAAATGTAAATGCATCAGCAACAGGCGCGCATATAATATTTGATAATAGTTCTGCAATTGTGCTTCCAAGTACATTTTGGGGTGCAGCTGTTGATGATTTAACGATTAATGGTGCAGGAGGTGTAACTAGCCCTGGTGATTTTTCAATTGCTGGAACTCTAAATCTGAATATTGCAAATCCTTCATCAACCAAAGGAGCACTCGATATGCTTGACGGAACCACATTAAAGACGCTAACAATGGGCGCAAATGCAACTACAGTTGGTCAAGGTGATGTCAGCGGAAAAGTTAAGCGAACATCTCTTGCAGCAAATACAATATACACTTTTGGAAACCAATTTTCTACTTTAACCTTAACCGATGGAACAGGAACTGAATTGCCGGATGAAATAACATTTTTAATTAGAATTGGAGCTACGCATTCGAGCAAATCAGATGCTGTTCAAAGACACTACGAAATAGTTCGTTCCGGTAGTAATGTTGGCTCTTCACCAACAAGATTTAATCTTAAACTTCATTATTTAGACTCGGAACTTAACGGTTGCGATGAAAACAATCTCGTATTTTGGGATCATCATGTTACATATTCGGGAACTTCGCCTCATGCACATGGACAATCATCTCAAAATACAACAGATAATCACATGACTCTTGCTAGCCATGGTATAGGCTATTTGGTTGAGAACGAGTATGACCCTTCGGACGAAGGAACAGCACCTGCTAACTACTCAAAAATCTGGATTATTGCCGAGAGAGTTGTGCCGGCCGGTATTTTTGTTTGGACGGGTACAGATACAATGGATCCTACAAATTGGACAGTCGGAAATAATTGGGAAGATAATGTTGCGCCACCCTCTGGTACTCCTGCTAACGATATAATATACATTCCTGATGCTGAGTACGATCCAATTTTACCTGATCAAGCAACAACAAGAGTAAACTCAATTTATATTTTTAATGGAGGCATTTTAAACTCAAGAAGTGATGGCAATACACTACAAGCTGATTATATCCGCATCTACGATGGTGGAACTTATAATGGTGAAGACAATACTATCGAATTATATGGTGCCATCAACATTAATAATGGTGATGTAACTTGGAATAATCAGGGAACTTTTAATGCCGGCACAAGTAATGTTATTTTTAAAAATGCTGATGCAGCGATTTCCGGAACTACGAATTTCTACGATGTTGAAATTCCTGCAACCTACAAAGTCTCACTTGTCGAAGGTGCGATTGTCAGAATTGGAAACTCTATAACTAATAACGGAACTTTTAATGCCTATTTCCTAGGCCCGTCAACAGTTGAGTATAATAATGCCGGAAATCAGACAGTAATTGTTCCTGCCGATAATAAATACCATAATTTAATTCTGAGTGGCAGTGGCACTAAAACGATCTCGGCAAGTATTACAGATATAATTAGCGATTTTACCATAAGAGGTTCGGCAGATGCAACAGGAACTGCAAGCCTCGATATTGGCGGAGATATGCTGATTGACAACTCAGCAGAGTTTAATACCGGAGATTTTAATCATGAAATAAAAGGTAATTTTACAAATAACTCAAGTCTTGTTACCGATAGTGATAAGTCGATTACATTTAATGGAACAAGCACACAAACAATTGGAGGTTCAGTAAAAACAACTTTTGATAATCTTGTGGTTAATAATGTTTCAGGTGTTAATATGGATTCAGATGTTGATGTAGATGTAAATTTAACTTTAACTGCTGGTAATCTGAGTGTTTTGGATAATACGCTGGGTATTTATGGAAGCGTTTCTGTGACTTCAAAAATAGAAACTACATCTCAGTCATCGTTAGTGTTTGGAGGTAGTTCACAATACACAATTCCTGATAATCTTTTTGCAACAGATCCTCAGGTAAATAATCTAACAATTAATAACTCAAACGGTGTTATAGCCGGAGCACAGCCTTTTACTGTTAACGGTAATCTAAATTTAACATCAGGAACTTTTGATATTGAATCTAAAAGTTTAATTCTTAGCGGCGATATTGTTTTAATTTCGGGTGTTTTGCTCACTGATAATGCAACTAATTTAAGTTTTGGCGAAAATGCATCAAGTATAACACTACCCGATAATCTTTTTACAACTCCAATATTAAATAATCTGACAATAAACAGATCGGGCGGTGTAATTTTAGCCAATCAATCTCCTTATCTTTACGGTAAACTAATCTTAGAAAATGGTATAGTTAATACTAATTCTTCAGGTTTTATTGTACTTGACAAGACAGCAACAGTCGGAACCACAGCCTTAAATACAATACCAGGATCAGCAAGTTCTTATGTAAACGGATTAGTTAGAAAATATGGCAATTCAGAGTTCACTTTCCCTGTAGGAGACGCAAATTACCATGCCCCAATAGGAATTTCGGCTGCAAATGGTGGAGGAGATGATACTGAGTATTTTGACGCAAGTTATAAGTTTACAAATCCTAGTGACGACTCATACAATACCTACAGTAAAGGCAGTGGTGTTCATCATGTTGCTAGTACCGAATATTGGATGCTTGATAGAAGTGTTGGCGGTTCAAACGAAGTTAAAGTTAGTTTAAGTTGGGATGCCCGAACAGGTGGTGTTGATAGTGCCGAATATCTTGTTGTTGTGAGGTGGGATGGTGCAAAATGGGTAAATCACGGACAAACAGCAATTGAGTCGGCAGATCTTGTGGCAGGTGTTTTAACTTCCGATTATGTTACCGATTTTAGCCCATTCACATTCGCTTCTTCAACAAACGATAATCCTTTGCCAGTTGAGCTGACAGAATTTTCAGCAATTTGCTCATCCGATTATTATACCATCAAGTGGCAAACGGCAAGTGAATCAAATAATGATTATTTTGTATTGCAAAGAAGTGTGGATCTAAAGTCTTGGGATGAAATTTCGATTATTAGCGGACGAGGAAATACATCGTCTATATCAGATTATCAAATTTTTGATGCAGGATTGTCAAATAATGTTGTTTATTACCGCCTAATACAAACAGATTTTGATGGAACAGAAACATTTTTGCAAACTATTGCAGTCAAACCATGTTTAGAAATTGATAGTAAAGTTGATGTATATCCAAACCCATCAAGTGGTTCGATAGCAGTGAATTGTTACAGTGAAATGTCCGATTTTATGATGTGCATATACAATAATAATGGAGCAGAGGTTAAGAGAATAGAATCGGTATTTGGGCAAAATATCAATATCTCCGAACTTAAAGATGGAATTTATAGCTACAAAATAATTTTTAGTAATACTGTTTTAACAGGGAAGCTAGAAATTTTAAGATAAATCCTTGAGAGGGGTTTTTGGTTAGTTGGCTGACAGCTTTCGACAATCTTATGTCGGGAGCTGTTTTTACTTTTTTATAACTTCTACATCCTTCCTAAACTTTCCCAAACTAAATACAGCCCCACAGAAAAAAGTGAAAGGTAAATGGGGAGAATAACATATAACGAAAGTTTTATATCTTTTACAATAAAAGCTTTTTCGGGTTTTTGAGTATGATAAAAAACCTCTATTTCCATACCTTTTAGTTTGCGATTAAAGACACTTCCCGATTCAGATTTTAAACTATATGTTTTACCATCGTTGGCATGATAATGAACTTCGATGTTTGCTGCCGCAGTTTCTTCATCTTCGAAAAAAACCTCTTTTACAATTCCAAGAGTTTTAATCCCATTAAACCTGATTATCAATATTTTTAATATCAAAAATAATTTTCCAAGTAATTGACTTAAACTGAAAAATGATAAAATTATCCCCGGTATTAAAACAGTTTTTGGATCCATGATTATAATTTTTACAAATATAATTAGATTTTACAAATGCTTTGACAAGATATTATATTGGTATTAGTAAGAAAAATAGTATTTTCGTGTAATAAATGTGATGATGAATAATAATAGAAGCATATCTCATAGATTTCACTTGTGGGCAATTGTTAATCGCAACAATCGCAACTTCTTTTTGATTTGTAGTGTGCTAATTGGAATTGTTGCCGGAGTACTTGCTTTTGTATTAAAATCATCGGTTTTTTATTTGCGTGGATATTTTTTATCATCCGATTTCTCAAGATTTAGCTATATATTGTTTGTTTTACCTGCAATTGGAATTCTTTTTACATTTGCCATGCGAAAATGGGTGCTTAGAGACTCAATAAAGCATAATGTTCAGTCAATTTTGCATGCAATTTCTCGCCGAAATTCAATAATGAAGCGACACAAGATATTTAGCTCGGTCATTGGAGCAATTTTTACCGCCGGCTTAGGTGGATCGGTGGGATTAGAGTCTCCTGTTATAAGCAGTGGAGCAGCATTTGGTTCAAATATGGCAAAATGGTTACGCATGAGTTATAAAGAAATAACAGTACTGCTTGCATGTGGTTCGTCAGCTGCGATATCAGCAATTTTTAATACTCCTATTGCAGGTGTTATTTTTGCAATCGAAGTTCTAATGATCGACCTAACTCGTTTTTCGCTTATCCCACTTTTGTTATCATCTGTTACCGGTACAATTGTTACTTATGCTCTTTTTGGCGATGGCGTTTTATTCGATTATGTTATTACAGATGCATTCGTAGCATCAGATATTCCATATTATCTGGGATTCTCAATTGTTATTGCGTTTATTTCAATTTATTTTACTAAAACATTCCTAGGTATAGAACGCATATTTGAAAAAATAAAAAATGCATGGCTCAAAATTGCAATCGGCGGACTTAGTTTTGGAGTTTTGCTGTATTTCTTTCCACAATTGTACGGCGAAGGCTACTTTAATATTACACATCTGTTGAGTGGCGATCTTGATTCCTTCGTCGGGATAGGTGTTTTTTCAGAATTAGTTAAAAACTCTCAAACTTTTTTTGTGATTTTGCTGGTTCTTCTTATTCTGTTAAAAGTTGTCGCGACTGGAATTACTATTTCGGCAGGAGGTATTGGTGGGGTGTTTGCTCCATCGGCTGTAACAGGTGCAATGACAGGCTATTTGTTCGCTTTTTCGGTTAATGCTATCGCTGGTGAGTATATTTTATCACCTGGTAATTTTGCACTCGTTGGAATGGCAGCTTGTCTTTGCGGTGTTATTCATGCACCGCTTACAGGACTGTTTCTGATCGCAGAAATTACATCCGGGTACGAGTTAATTGTGCCGCTTATGATTGCCGTTACAATCGTATTTATTATCGTCAAAATTATTGAACCCGAATCAATCTTTACTATTCATCTCGCTCGTAAGGGAGAGTTAATAACACATCATAAAGATAAAGCTGTCTTAAATTTCCTTAAAATCGAAAATGTTCTGGAAAACGATTTGCAGAAAGTTCCGGTTGAGGCTAGTCTTGGAGAACTGGTAAAGTGTATCTCAAAATCAAAACGTAATATTTTTCCTGTTATTGATGATGAAGGAAAACTCGAAGGTTTAGTTTATATCGAAGATATCAGAGAGATTATGTTCAATCATGAAATGTATGAAGATACATGGGTACGAAATATTATGAGAATCCCAGTTGTTGTAATTGAATCAACCGACTCTATGCAAGAGGTTATGAATAAATTTAACATTTCAGATTCTTGGAACCTACCAGTAACGAAAAACGATAAGTATATTGGGATAATTAGTAAATCAACACTTTTTTCAGCTTATCGAAAACAGCTAATTAATATTACAGACGAATAACTGTAAATTCTCTTAAAAAGCTTATTTTTGCCAACTGATGTTAAAGATAATTTATATTATTCTAGGCAGTTTAGCTGTTATCCTTGGAGTTTTTGGAATAATTGTTCCGGGTTTGCCAACTACACCTTTCTTGCTGTTGGCTGCTTGGTTTTTTTTTAGGTCAAATGATAAACTCTATAAGTTGTTAATTAACAATAAGTTTCTGGGAAAATATATCTGTCGATATGAAAAAAGAAAGGCTATTACATTAAAAACTAAAATCTACTCGATTGCCCTAATGTGGCTGATGATTTCTCTCTCTGTAGTTTTTTTGATTAGTTCCTTTAGTGCAAGAATTGTTGTTATTATAGTCGGACTAATTGGTACAATTGTTATGGGATTTGTAATAAAAACATATCGAGAATAGATATATTTGTTATCATTTTGTTAATTCTTCCCGATTTTCTTGTATGTCTCTTATTTTATTCTATCTTTGATGATATTATTAACAAACTAAATTTTATTATTATGGAGATTCAATATTATTTCATTTTAGGAGCAATACTTTTATTGTTTTTGCTTTCCGGTATTCGTATTATCAGACCTACTCACAGAGGCTTAATCGAAAGACTTGGTAAATATCATAAATATGCAAATCCTGGTTTCCATTGGATAATTCCGGGCATCGATAAATTATATAGAGTTAATACTACTGAGCAAATGGTTGACGCTCAACCACAGGAAATTATCACAAATGATAATTTGAATGCCAGTGTTGATGCTCAGGTGTATTTTAAGGTAAATATGGATGAGGAGAGTGTTAAAAATTCTCAGTACAATGTAAATAATTACCAATGGCAGATTGTTAACCTAGCCAGAACTACTTTAAGAAATATTATCGGGACACTTACTTTGAAATCTGCAAACAGCGAGCGTGGAAAGATTAATGCCGAATTACATCGTACTTTATGTGACGAGACCAGAACCTGGGGAATAGATATTGTCCGTACTGAACTTAAGCAAATTGATCCACCAAGAGATGTTCAGGAAACAATGAACAAAGTTGTAAAAGCAGAAAACGAAAAAATTGCAGCAATCGATTATGCAACTGCTGCCGAAACTTCTGCTGATGGAACAAAACGTTCTAAAATTAAAGAAGCCGAAGGGTACAAACAATCAAAAATCCTTCATGCAGAAGGTGAGGCCGAAGCAATTAAACTTGTTAACGAAGCTGCTGATAAGTATTTCGTAGGAAATGCTCAGATTCTTAAAAAGCTTGAAACTCTGGAAAATGCACTTAAAGATAACGCAAAAATTGTCGTTCCTACAGGTTCTGACTTAGTTAACGTTATTGGTGAGATGGCAGGAGTTATTCCATTAAAGGACAAAGACAAACAAATTATCGAATAATACAGTTCAGAGAGAGCAGGTTTTAATTCCTGCTTTTTTTATCTCTATATATCACTTAAAAGTTAAGTGCCTTTCCACTTGTCCCGTAGGGACAATATATCGGTAAGTCAGAGTCAATCGCTTTTCCACTTGTCCCGTAGGGACAATATATCGGTAAAGATATAGTCTCACACAGTTCCACTTGTCCCGTAGGGACAACATATCGGTAAGTCAGAGTCAATCAAAGTTCCACTTGTCCCGTAGGGACAACATATCGGTAA
>JAFGVU010000081.1 GCA_016937855.1 Bacteroidales bacterium
CACCCATATTCTGCCATTATGCATGTCAATAAATTCTTTGCACATGTTTAAACCTAATCCAGTGCCTTTTTCTTTGTTGGTACCATATGTTGTAAGATGTGTATCTTTCCTGAAAAGTTTATTTAAATTTTCGGGAGATATACCAATACCATTGTCTTGTATGGAAATAATTATTTCATCTTTTGTTTCACCACATGAAACAAGTATTGAATTATTGTTCCTGGTAAATTTAATTGCATTGCTTAACAAGTTCCGTAGTACGGTATTAATCAAATCTTCGTCAATACATACTTCTTTCGTTTTTAATTCTGAAATAAAATCAATTTCAATTGATTTATGTTGCGCCAACTTTTTATGTAGTATAATATTTCATTATTAACCGACTAATCTCGGTATTCAATATTTTTTGTTTCTCAGAGCCCATAAACTGGGCATTTTAATTTTTAATCTAAATTAGACCCCACCCCAATTTATCGATAATTGTCCGGGCGGACTGCTATTTTGTTTACTGAACATCCGGTTATTGTTTCGTAACAATTGGTTTAAATCGAGCATACTTATCAAGTGTATCCTAACCAAAGCTGCAACTACCGAGAATGCTTTCTTAACTCTGGCTATTTTTTGGATTACAGTGAGCAATAGCTGGGCTATCAATGTACACCATACCTGGGTATAAATTGCGTTCACGTTTTCACCATAGAAATAATGCAGTTGAAAGTTCTGCTTCATCTTCTTGAACATTATTTCTATGCCCCATCGTTTCTTATACAAGAATGCCACTTCTTCTGCTGTGATTTCAAAGTTATTGGTCAGGAATTCATAATACCGGTTTTTTTCGTCTTGATAGCACACTTTCCTTAACCGTATCTTTTTTGAGACCTTTGTCTGCTTTTTACCGTTTTCGTCTTCCGGATTGTACTCGAGTTCGATAATCTCATCACTAAGCACTTTTGCCTGTCCTTTTTTGCGGTAATGCTTACGAAGTTCTTCAACAACCGTATAAACAGCATTCTTTTTTAGGCGGGTGACAAAATAGACATGTTGGTTTGTCCATAAAGCAAATTGATGGTAATAGTTATAAGCCCGGTCAAATACAATCATGCTGTGCGATATAAGTTCCAGGCTTTTTAAAAAGTTCTTATCATGCACTTTTGCTGCTGTAATCTTCACGAACCGGCCCACGGACTGTACTGCATCGATTAGCATGTGTACTTTCATGCCTCCCTTCTTTTTGCCATCGCCTTTTGGGTTGCGTCCTACGCCTTTTAATATATCACTGAATAGCCGGATTGTTGTGGAATCAATCAGTAATACCTCTTTAAATGTTAATCCAAAGGTTCGGCTGTCCGATAAAAATGATTGGTATTTTTTCACCAACGCAAAATATAGATCTTCGAAGAATTCATGTCCACGGTTACGCAAACCATCACTTGCCGTGCTTTTTGCAGGGGCCTTTTCCAATCCCAAATGGTTAAGTTTCCCTCCTAAAGCCCGTAACCCTTCGCAAATCTCGGTCATTGAATCGCAGCGGCTAAATATACCGAACAGCATTGTGATTAGATGTATCCGTGTCTTGAAAGCCTTGTAATAGTGGTCACTCTGATGCTTGTTTATTAAGCCTTGTATGTTTACTGCATCTATCAATTTTAATATTTGTTTTAAAATCGGCTGTCCGACAAAACGAATCTCTTTATCTTTGCTCATGTCTAAGTTTATTTGTGCAAAAACAAACTTACGACATTGGGCGAAACCTTCATGGGAGTAGCCCTATTTTCAAAAAAAAAATTACTCGGTCACTACTGATATTTTATTAAACAACATTTACTAAACAATCCAAAAGATTGTATTGTTGATATTGAAACATTATACCGAACTTATCATCATTTTTACAATAGCCGCTGACAAAGCCAGTAATAATACATACCGAATAATACCATTGATGTTTTTTAACCCTATTAAACGGGTAGCAATATAAGCACCTGTCATATTACCTGCAGCAAGCACCAAGCCATATGTGTAATCGACTTCGTTACTGAATATAAAAACTGCCAAGGCAATAGGCGTATAAGCCAGAACAATAAAGTTTTTTATTCCGTTCGATTTAACCAAATCGGCACCAGCGCCCAGAACCAATCCTGCCAACAAAAAGAAACCAACTCCGGCCTGAACAAATCCTCCATACACCCCAATAAAAAAGAAAATTATAAGTTGCCAGATACCCGGTTTGGGTAGCACCTCTCCTGCTTTAGATTTAATCCATTGATCGGGTTTAAATAACACGATCAAAAACATAAACACAAGCATTCCCGTGATGCAGTAATACATAAACTTTGGTTTACTGTCCACTGCAATAACCGCCCCGACAACAGAACCTGCAATTGCTGGTATTATATACAATACCGATTCTTTGTAAGCAAAGGTTTTATGCTTTTTAAACCCCCTGACACTAACTATACTTTGTAACAGAATACCTATTCGATTAGTGCCGTTGGCCATAGTTGGAGGCAAACCCATAAACATAAGTACAGGAAGGGTAAGCAAGGATCCGCTTCCGGCAAATGTATTAATAAAGCCGG
>JAFGVU010000082.1 GCA_016937855.1 Bacteroidales bacterium
ATAAGTGAAAGCATGCTGATAATCACAATCGGATTTTCGACACTAAAATAAGGACATTTTTTTAAATATCAAAAAATGAGGGGGTTAATTTTGGTTTTACTCAACAAGGCGTATACCTGCCCGATCACTGGAGGGAAAATCGTAGAAATTAGGGTGCTACTCTGTTTTTATACGTTTAGGTGTTAGGGGCTGGGCTATATTCATTTTCAATCAGTTACGTTCATTTTATGCACTTATTTTTGTTTTATCAGGGTCGGCATTTTTTCCGTGCGTTTGGGCAGACATACTCTTTGACAAGTTTTGGTCGTGCGTTGGCTTTTTTGAGCGACTTGGCAATGTGTATGACTGCTATGCGTTGGATTTTGCTTTTACCTTCTTATTTATTCCCTTTTGCTCTGTTATGAGTTTTACACAACATTTCACAATTACTTTTAATAGTTTCACCACCTTTACTCCAAGCTGTTACATGGTCAGCATCCATTTCATTTTGTGACCAAATTTTTGTTTTGTTTGTATTATTACCAACCGCACAAAGTGGACAATTTGAAATCCCTTTCTCTTTAGCTTCTTTAGTCTGCTTTTTATATGTGGATTTTTTAGTAGCATCATCAAATACTCGTACCTGTAGCAATTTAGTGTCTTCTAAACCACCTAAAACATATTCAAAAATCCCTTTTCTGTTTTTCACATAAGAATCAGCATATAGTTTTTGCACTTCTTCAGAAAGTGTTTTTGGGTTAAAAGCTTTTTTGTGGTATGTCTCATATAATCGCCCCCATTCAAGACCACACATTTCTTTTTCAACGTCTATAAAAACTGTGGAAGTCCAATCGATTACGCTATTGAAATAGTTTTTGAGTTCTGTAATATTATTATCAAATCTGTGAAGGCTCATATAGCCATCTATATTTTCTTTGCTTTTGCTTACCCATTCTAAAGCTCTTTCAAGATAACTTTGTCTATCAACTGAACCTGAAATATAAGCACCCCATTTCTGAATATTTGAATTTTGAGAATTGCTAAATTCTTCCTTTGCAAGTGTAACAAACTCGCCAGAATAAATTGCATTTAATAATTCTTGATTGTTAAGAGGAACCCCTGCAATATTTATTGTTTTAAACCATTCCTTTATTTCAGATTCTTCTCCTTCACATTCATAAATGGTTAGTTTTGAATCTAATATTTTATTTTGCTTGTCTTTTGCCAAGCCACTAAAATATTGTTCCATATCGTTATCGTCTTTGATTGCAAACTTATTGGTTACAAACCTTCCGAAACTTGTAATACGTTGTTGACCATCTAATACTTCTAAATTACCTTCACTTACTTTGTTGAAATATATTAAACCAAGAGGGTAGCCTTTTAAAAGAGAATCAATTACTGCAACGTCCTTTTTACCATCTGCATAAATGTAATTTCTCTGATATTCAGGTTGAATTGTTAAAGTCCCTGAAAGTCCAAATAAACCCTTACCTTCAAGTTCATTATATACGAATCCATCACAAATATCTTTTACAGTGATTTCTGTTTTAAGCGTTGTTTTCATTTAAGTCTCTTTTATGTTTTATAAATATTCTATCAAACAATGAATATGCACAGTTTCCATCTGAGTCTATATAATAATTGTTTTTCTCATGTTTACCTTCAAACATCGGGTTGCCATTTGTTTTTCTACCTGAAGAACCAGTATATGAACCATCCTGCTTTATTTCTTTATAACTGTCGTATTGCTTATTGCTTTCTAATCCAAAACCATATTTCATTGATAATCCAACTATCTCAAATTGTTCAGCACAATGCTTGTCAAGAATACTAATTGGAACACCCATAACTCCATCATATTCTTTTGGAATAGCATCAACATAAGGAACTTCTATTGCATCGTAATTATCATACTTTCTGTATGGATTTTTATCAGCGATTTTCTTATTATATCTTAAATTATCATCCATTGACATTAATTGTATTGGTTGATGTAATCGACCATGAGGTAGATTTGTAAACCATCTTACATTTGGTACTCTGGTAATGTATTTTTTCTCACCACTATCGCTAGTTTTAATTTCTTTTACTTGGTCTAAATTAGCGACATCTTCAGGGATTTCATAAAACATTGCACCACCGTTTACTTTATAGTTATTTCCAAGCCAGACCTTGTTTTCTTGAATATATGGGAATACCTCTTTGTATTTTACAGTATTCATGTTTCCAATAACCAAAAATTGCTTATCCGCATCAATTATCCATTTGAAAAATTCTCTAAATAATGAAAAAGGTGGATTGGTAATTATTATATCTGATTCGTCTCTAAGTGTTTTAACTTCATTACTTCTAAAATCTCCAGTTCCTTCTAAATAGTCCCACTCCAAATCATTTACATCTATTTTCCCATCGCCAGTTGTGTCATGAGTTAGTGTAAATATCTTTCCCTTTGTCTTAGTCTTATCTTTATCAAACTGAGGAGCTTCTGTTTCAAATAAAGTCGGTTGGTAACTGCTTTGTATATTTTTACTTTCTTGGGCAAAACTTGTACTTATTAACTTTTTAATTCCAAATCGTTCAAAATTCTGAGCAAAATATTTGGTGAAATTACTCCACTCTGGGTCATCACATGGTAGAAGAATAGTTTTTCCTTTGAAAACATCAGGGTTATAATCTAAATATGAATTTATTTCCTTTTCAATATCAATATACTGTGTATAAAACTCATCGTTTTTTTGTTTTTTTGCTTTTGCTAGATTTTTAGTACCCATATTGTATTTTTCCTATTTCTAAATTTTAATTTTTTATAATCCCACAAGATACAACTTTAGTTTGTCAATCAATCAGAACAGCGTCGGCAAAAATTACACTCTTTGGTAAGCTTTGGTTTGAGCATCGGCTCGTGGGGCTTGCCAATGTGTGCAATGTGCGTTGGCTTTTTTCTTGCGGGGCGGCAAAACAAAAATTCTATCAAGTTTGCACTAAGTTTCGTTCTGTCTTTGCCTTGCACCTAACGGCTCCGGCTATGTGCAGTAGCGGCGTCGAAGAGGATTCGATTTCGGTCGGGCAGACCGAAATTAGGAATCGTCAAGATGCCGA
>JAFGVU010000083.1 GCA_016937855.1 Bacteroidales bacterium
AACCAATTTTAGGGGTCAAGGTAAAATCTTTTGAATTTTGTTCCAGCCCAATAAATCCGGCCCAAAGTTCCAAAGGAGTTGTTATAGAAGTGTCGCTAAATGATTCGATATATGTTAAGTCAACCTTTACTATTTCCTCAGGCAAATTGTCTCCACCTATCAATTGTTTTAAATTATTTCGTTTACCGAATTCATCATAGGGGAAAAATTTAATAATCCAACCATCAATAATAACTGGAGCACCGCATCCTTTCTCAGAATTGTATTTAAACATATTTCTCCAGAAATCTTTATCTATTTCTCCTTTTGATGTTTGAATAAGCTCGTTTAAAATGGGTTTCAGTTCGTCGGTCCACCATTCCAGATCATATTTTTCTAGTTTCTTAGTTTTGTCATAAATTTTCTGCCAATCTTCGGTGGTACCTTTTAATGTTATTTCGGGAATTCCACACACCAAACGCAATACAACGAATTCAAAATATGGTTCCATTGCTTCCAGTATTGTTATTTCAGATGCAATTTTTTCAACTGGTGTCGTTGTGGAAAAGTCAGAAGTTAAAACATTTATTAATTCATCCCCGGTATGTTTTGCAATCTGTTTTGTGAATTCAGGAAAAATCTCTTCCCACGAACTTGCCGGGCTATCCAACTTTAAATCGTCATTTCTCACAATCAATGATAGTTTGCCATCAAAATCAACAAATTCTTTTCTCAACATTTCAGCGTTTGCACTTACGTGTCTGGCAAATCCCTGACTTATTAATAACCAAATCATATCGGGCGATATAACAAATGGCCGGTGGTTAGCATAAGCCCTATACATTCCATTAAAGAAAGAATGGTATCCAAAAAGAGTTACTAAACTGTCTGGTGCTTGACTTTTTGCAATAATATTATAAGGAAAATCAACACTGTCTTTTTGCAACTGATAAGGACTCAGATTCACATCTGAAAGGATCAGATTCTTATATAGTTCACTGTAGCCCGATGTTGGTAATAGATACTCTGGTTTTGATAATTCTTCGACTTTAAATTTTACTTCATGTTGTCCGAATACATTTATCGTAATCCCAAGCAATATTATTAAAATTGAAAATAGTCTCATATTATTGATATTTAGTTTATTGACAATCTTTTTTGTGGGCAATATTGAGTTTCAAACTTATCGAGCCGAGACAATTTTTAAGCGGACGACAGCCCTTGATTTTACTACTATCACGCCTACTTTAAATTTAAAGTGAGGTTAAGTTCAACGGATGGTGGCAAACGTTTTTCATTTTCATTTTAGGTATAATGAAATTTACAACTGATTAACATATTTATATTTAACACTTTAGTCACATTCACAGTCAAAATCATCACAATCTACATAACCGTCATTATCGTTATCTATACCATCGTGACAATTGGCGCTTTCATCACAATCGCAATCAAAATCATCGCAATCTACAAAACTGTCATTATCATTATCAATATTGTCTGTGCAAATTTCCAGAGCACCGGGATATGCAGAGGCAGATGAATCATTAAAATCTGTATTATCTGACAAATAACCATCTGGTTGGTTACAGCTCATTTTTGAAACATCAGGATTACCATAACCATCTTCATCATAATCCTCATACCAAACTGATTTATTACAATCATCATCATTGCATGAATTAGTTAAATAGAGAATCGCTATAAGCAATGTAATCAATAGAGATAAGGTTTTTGTTTTCATCTTTTTGAATTGTTAGTTGATTATCGTTTGTTATATTCATTCAAATTTTAAAGCTTACAATGTCTTTGATAGAATGTTGCCAACGGTGGAAAATTGCATGTTACGTAAAGGTTTGCGTGTGATTCTCTGTCCGCATACGGACGAAAGAATGAGCGAGAAGCCGCTGCTGGCATAGCACAGAAACCCTTATGGAATAAACAAAACCGCCTGGTGTTGAATTATCTGTCATTATTTTTGTCAATTAGCAACTGTCTCTCTGTCTGTCGTGAGTTGGGGTAGGCAAGCTCTTTGGATGGTTTTGGTCGTGCGATGGTTTTTTTGCGCGACCAGCAAATGTGCTTGACCAAAAAGCGTTGGCAATTATTCTTTCTTTTTACTTTTTATCTCTTGTTCTAATTTTTTTAATTCCTCCAAATCTTCATTGTCAGCTTGTAATGCTTCAAATTCCTTTCTCTGTTTATCGAAGTTTTTATAAATCTCAGCTACTTGCTTTTCCATTTGAGCTTTACTTATCGAACCTATATTTGTCAATATTTTTTTGTCTTGAAAATCAAGAATTCTGTCAACATTCTCACGCCAAAAATCAATGGTGATGTCAAGTCGGTTTTTGGCTCTTAACTCGGCACTTTCAAGAAAGATGACAACTAATCTGTTTAGTGTGTCAATCTCATCGTGGGTTAAGTAGTTTTTTGCAATAAAAATATCTTGTTTCCTGACAATCGAACCTTTCCACGAGGTCAGGTTCATATTTGGTTTTTTGGCATTTGCCCTCGAAACAATCAATTCGGCAGCCGTTTGTCCTGTTACAGCGTAATGAAGTTTGTTTTGCGTTTCAGCAAAAAACATTTGAGTTGACTTATCACTTCCATCGTAATCGCTGCTAAGTGCAAACAAGTCTTTGATTTTTTGGTAAAACCGTTTCTCCGATGCACGAATATCCCTTATCCGTTCCAGTAGTTCATCGAAATAGTCAGGTCTGTCGTCTGGATTTTTTAAACGTTCATCGTCCATTACAAACCCTTTTACCATATATTCTTTCAGGTTTTTGTTTGCCCAAATCCTAAATTGCGTACCTCGTTTACTACGCACCCTAAAACCGATTGCCAAAATCATATCGAGCGAATAAAATGTAACATTGTATTCTTTGCCATCGGCGGCAGTTGTTAAGTAATCCTTAACAACTGAATCTTGCTCTAACTCTCCGTCTTTCAGTATGTTTGATATGTGCATACTGATGTTTGGGACAGAGGTGGCAAAAAGTTCTGCAAGTTGATTTTGGTTCATCCAAATATTACCGTCTTTTGCATACAATGCTACCGATGCCTTGCCGTCGGCAGTTTTATAAATGATTATATTTTGTTGATTGTTGTCCATTATTCTTATATATCAAGCAATAAAAATAGTCATTTTCACGGTGCATAGCAAAAGAAACAGCTCTTTTGCAATTTTATGTTGTGCGTTGGCTTTTGCGAATTGGAAATGTGCTGTTTGTGTGTGGGACATTCTCTTTACAATTAGCTCTTAATTATCTGAAATGCTTTCTTTTTCACTTGCCGCTAACTTATTTATGTGAGCATAAAAACCGCTCAACAAACACTTTGAGGTTTGTATATGTGTTGTTTGAGTTTATTTTGAGAAACTGGGTT
>JAFGVU010000084.1 GCA_016937855.1 Bacteroidales bacterium
ATTGTGTTGTAAAATGATGCAATTGAAAAATTAAGTTCGTTGAAAATTTTAGATCAAAAAAGTGCACATTTGGTTTTTGCGATTATAAAATACAAAACCGTGAATACTTGTGTTTTGAGCAAAAATTCCAAAAATTGGAATTGTTAATAATATTATGGCTAGTGTTGTTCTCATTTTTTTTTAAAAAGAAAGCCTCGGGGAGAGGCCTTCTTTTGATTCATGTGAATGGATTATTGCATAAGGAATCGGAGAGAGAGTATGTTTTCTTTGTTAGAAATTCTGATGTTATATAAACCAGTAGAGATATTGCGAATATCTATTTTATTGTCAATTGAGGTGGCAATTTGTGAATATACTATTTGTCCATTAATGTCAATTATCTCGATTTTGCTGTTTAGCATTGTTTTATCAAGCGATAAAGTAAATTGACCATTGTTTGGATTAGGGTATAAGCTTATTTGACTATTCTCAATTATGTTAATGTTTGTTGGATCATACACAGTAATAGTAATCTCATCACTAAATTCACATGGTCCATTTGTAACGGTTACAGAGAAGCTGAATTCTCCAACACCTAAAACGCTTCCATCAACTATTAGTGTTGCATCTGATGACTCATCATTCCATAAGTACTCGATGTTTTCTCCTTCAACAGTAGCATCTAAAGTCATTTGCTCAGTATTTGTAATAGTCGTATTGTCTCCTAATTCAAAAACAAAGTCGATACAATCAACTATCTCAATTGTTATTTCGTCCGAAAACTCACAATCTCCATTCGTTACTGTTACAGAGAAGGTGAATTCTCCTTCGCCTAAAACGCTACCATCAACTGTCAAAGTAGGATTGGTTGAGTCGTCATTCCATAAATACTCAATGTTTTCGCCTTCTATTGTTGCGTCAAGTGTAATTTCATGATTAGTTGAGATAGAAGTGTTTTCTCCTAAATCAAAGCTAAAACCTCCGCAATCAGAAACTGTAATATTGATTGTGTCTGATTTAAAACAAGGAGAAAGCATTCCTGCGTATATACCAGTTGAACCAACAGTGTCGCGCACGGTTACATATATTTGATGAGTTCCAGGACCATAAACTGCTGCATCAAAAGCAAATGTTGGTTCTGAAGAATCGTCACTCCATAAATATGTATGATAATCATCTTCTAAGTCAACATTAAAATCTATAGTTTCATCTAGTCCGATTGTAATGTCGTCGCCAAGATCTAATGCAAGAGGATTACAAACAACAGCAGTTAATGAACCTCCATTTTGTGGATTATCTGGTGCCTCTGTTTCAAGAAAAACTGCCCAAATCCAAGCATTAGCATAAACTGTTACGTCATAAATTCCGGCAGGACCTTCAGGCATTCCTGTTACAGCAACACAATACCAATTATTAGTGTACATATAATCGTCATCATTGCCGGAGTTTGTATCCCAATAGAATCCTGTTGGCAAGTTCTCGAGGTAATCTATTTGTATTTTTGTTACATCAAAACCACCTCCTTCAGGCGGAGGAGTAATAGTTAATGTTACATCATAAGCTTCGCCAATAAAACTGATAGGTAAATTGTCGGGTTCAATTTCTCCGTTACCTTCTGGGTCGGTTGCATCAGGATTTGGTGTACATGTTGCATATTGTGCATTAAGTTGAGTGCCGGCTATTGCTAATAAAATTATTGTAGCCCAAAAAAGTAAATTTCTTTTCATATTTTTTTAGTTTAAATTTTATGCAATATTATCTCCAAATACTTTAAACCGTGTTAAATTAGATTTACTTTTAGTTTAATTTGTTGTTAAGTATTTCTCTTAATTTTGTTAAAAAGCCGATTATAAAGCAGGTTAAACTCAAAAGTTTTGACAGACAATCATTTGGTTTATTTAAATTATTATATTTTTGCATAAACTACTACTGTTTTTAATGATAGAATTTAAGACAATTTCGCTTTCATTCGATGATAAATCAATCTTTACGGATTTTTCGGTAAAAATCGAAGAAAACCAGCATACTTGTTTTGCAGGAGCATCGGGTAAGGGGAAGTCAACGATTTTAAAGTTGATACAGGGATATGTTTTACCTCAAAAAGGAGAAATTGCTGTAAATGGATTCGTTATGGATTCTGAAAACATTTATTCAGTTAGGTCACAATTAGCTTATATCCCGCAAAATATTCATTTACAGGTTGATAATGGCTCCGATTTAGTAAAAATGCTTGGATTTGAAAAAAAACAAGAGTTGATTGTAGATTATTTCAACAAATTGGGTCTAACTAAGGATTTTTATACTCGGAAATTTGACCAAATGAGTGGCGGACAAAAACAAAGGTTAATTGTTGCAGTGTGCTTATCCCTAGAACGCAAAATATTGTTAATGGACGAGCCTACTGCTTCGCTAGATGCCGAATCAACCGAAGAGTTGATGAAAGTCGTAAAAAATCTAAAGAATAAAACAATAGTTTCAGCATCTCATAATCCTATTTGGATCCAAAGTGCCGATAAAGTCATAAATTTATGAAAGGAACTACTCAAGATATAGAATTATTAAATCTGATTATCGGGTTTTCTATAATGATTATTCCGATTGCAATTTTCTTGTACTATCGAGTTCGAATGGTTAAGGATTTGATTATCAGTAGTTTGAGAATGATCGTGCAATTGGCTCTAGTCGCAATATACCTCGAATGGATTTTTAAGCTTAATAACGCATGGGTCAACTCTGCTTGGGTAATTGTTATGGTTTTAATAAGTGCCGGCACAAGCATAAAGCGGATAAAAGTTAGTGCAAAAACCTTTTTTATCCCGTTTGCGATTGCCATTTTATTCTCCTTAGTTATTATTGATGGATTCTTTCTTGGTTTAATAATTCGTTTAGACTATATTTTCGATGCGAGATATTTTATTCCCATTTCGGGAATGATATTAGGAAATTCTCTCAATCATAATATTGTTGGTTTAAGCACTTATTTCGATGGATTAAAACAAAAGAAAGAGCTCTACTATTTTGTTCTGACTAATAGTGGAAGTCAAAAACTCGCAATCAGACCATTTATCCAGGAAGCTTTGGTAAATGGGATAAATCCTTTACTTGCCGGAATGTCGGTAATGGGTTTGATTTCTTTACCGGGCATGATGACCGGACAAATTCTTGGCGGAGCATCACCTGCCACAGCAATTAAATATCAAATTATGATTATGATTGCAATTTTTGTTGGCTGTGTCTTATCCTTGACTCTAAGCTTGTGGTATGCAAATGTTAGGATTTTTGATAAGTATGGAAATGTGAAATATGTGTGATGACGGTGGCTTCGAGACAATTTTCTCCGCTGGGACTTCGAGACAATTCTCCCTACGGTCGAATCCCTCAGTCTCCAGCGGAGAAAATCCCTCAGCCACCTAGGAACACGAATGTAAGGTGGTTGAGGGGTTTTTTTATTGTGGAGCGGAGGTGTAGCCGCAGGCTACAAACCGAAGTTTCACAATAAA
>JAFGVU010000085.1 GCA_016937855.1 Bacteroidales bacterium
AAGCATGTCCGGTTGGAATTGAAACTACACTTATTCGGCAACAATTACGAAATAAAGCTGAGATTCCGGGTAAACATTATTTCGATTATGCAGATACCCCTGACACAAAGGAAAAGCCCGAAATTGTTTATTTTGCCGGATGTATGACTCATTTAACACCTACAATAATAATTTCTATGAAGAAAATATTTAATTCGGCAGGTGTTAATTTTTGGTTTATGGATGAGGACAAAGGATTATGTTGTGGACGACCAATGAGACAGCAGGGTTTTGTCCAGCAATCTAAAGATTTGATTAGTAAAAATATGAGATTGATACACTCATCAGGCGCAAAATTATTAGTAACATCGTGTCCAATTTGCTATAAATCATTTAGGGAAGAATATGCTCTCGATATCCCGGTAGTACATCACACCGAATATATAAATGAATTGATAAACAGCAAGCGAATTATTGTTGAAAACTCCCATCAAACAATTGTGTATCACGATCCTTGCGAGTTAGGACGTGGATGTAATATTTATGATGAACCTCGTAATGTTTTACAAAAGATAGGTGATTTACAACAAACAGAATTAGAAAAGGAAAATGCACTTTGTTGTGGTGGCAGTTTGTCAAACTCGGTTATTGAGCTGGATACCCAAATAAAGATTCGCAATCATGGACTCGAGGTATTGACTAAATCAAAACCAGATATATTAGCAACAGCTTGTCCACTCTGTAAGAAATCTTTTGTTCATGGTAACAAAGTTGAAGTTCATGACATTGCTGAAATTGTTGCTCAGAATATTGTCGAAAAAACGACGATAAAGGAAAAGATGTTAACAAAAAAACTAGAAGAATTAGAAATAAATAATAATTAAGTAATAAATTTGACCCATTAAAACAAATACGTTATGGTAGATATTTTTGACAGGCTACAAGAAGCCAGAGGTCCTCTGGGACAGTATCAGCAAAAAGCTGAGGGATATTTTATGTTTCCCGAATTAGAAGGAGAAATTAAACCTCGCATGACTTTTCAAGGTCGCGAAGTTTTAACATGGAGTCTTAATAATTATCTGGGTTTAGCAAATCATCCCGAAGTTAGAAAAGCCGATGCCGATGCTGCTGCAAAATACGGAATGGCTTATCCTATGGGCGCCAGAATGATGTCGGGGCAGACTAAACATCATGCTGAACTCGAAAACAGATTAGCTAAATTCGTAAAAAAAGAATCAGCGTTCTTGTTAAATTACGGATATCAGGGAATGGTATCAATTATTGATTCTTTGGTTACAAGAAAAGACGTTATTGTTTATGATTCCGAATCCCACGCTTGTATAATGGACGGAATATTTTTGCATAAAGCAAAAGGAGGTAAGAGTTTTGTATTTCCTCATAACGATATCGAAAGATGCGGTAAAATGTTAAAATTTGCAACTAAAAATGCAGAGGAAAATGGTGGTGGTGTATTGCTTATTACCGAAGGCGTGTTTGGAATGGCTGGTGATTTAGGTAATTTGCCTGAAATCGTGAAATTGAAAAAAGATTATAAATTTAGACTGCTTATTGATGATGCTCATGGTTTTGGTACAATGGGTAAAACAGGAGCAGGAACTGATGAGCATTTTGGCGTTCAGGATGATATTGATATTTATTTCTCTACATTTGCAAAATCAATGGCTGGAATTGGTGCTTTTGTTGCTGCGCACAAGTATGTTGTAGATTCCTTAAAGTACAGTATGCGTTCGCAAATTTTTGCAAAATCTCTTCCAATGCCTATGGTTTTTGGAGCACTAAAGAGATTAGATATGTTGCAAAACCAATCGGAACATAAAGATAACCTTTGGAAGGTTGCAACTGCATTGCAAAACGGCTTACGTGAAAATGGATTCGATATTGGTAATACAGAATCGCCGGTTACGCCTGTTTACTTTAGTGGCTCCGTACCTGAGGGCACAAATATAGTAATAGACCTTCGCGAAAATTATAATATATTTTGTTCAATTGTTGTTTATCCGGTTGTGCCAAAAGGTGTACTAATGTTGCGATTAATTCCGACAGCGGCCCATACTTTGGATGACGTTAACGAAACAATCGAAGTCTTTAAGAAAATTAAAGTAAATCTTGATGCCGGTAAATACAATACCGAAGAGATGAAATCGATGAAAATTGGATAAGTTTTAACCTGGTTTTGGGTATAAAATAATCATAAAACGAAGTAAATTAGTAGTAATTATTAATTTTACTTCGTTTTTCAAATTTAAAATTAAGATTATGAAAGATGCTAGCAAGTACTATTTAAAATGTGTAAAATGTGAACATATTACACCTGATTTTGGAGCATGGTTTGAGCAAAATCAGGTTTGTCCCGAATGTGGTAGCAAACATTCCGAAGTTTGGTACAATAGCGACTATAACGAGTTGCCACTTATTATTAAAGGAAATCCAATCAGTTTTTGGCAATACTTTTATTATCTTCCTTTGTCAAGACAAGAGAATATTATTTCTCGAAAAGAAGGAGCCGTTTCGTTGCAGAATTGGTGGTTCCTCGAAGATTTTGCTAAAGAAAAATACGGCTTAGATATTAGTGTGCAGGTTTATCGTAACGATTTAAACGGCGGAACCGGAACATTTAAAGATGTTGCTGCATCGCTGGCTGCAAGTATTTTTAAAGAGAACGATATTAAGCAATACTGTGTAGCTTCTACCGGAAATACTGCTACTGCCTATGCAAGATATCTGTCTATTGCAGGAGTAAATTGCTCGGTATTTATTCCTGACAATGCTTTAAAGGCTTCCGAAGCAGTAATTAGTGCTTTCGGACAACAGGTTTTTAGAGTAAATGGAGATTATGCAAAGGCAAAAGAAATTGCAGCCGAATATTCTAAAAAACATAATATTTTAATCTCGATCGGAAACATCGATCCAATTAGAGTTGAAGCCAAAAAAACTATGGTTTTTGAGTGGTTGAGACAAATTGAAAGAATGCCCGATGTGTATATACAGGCAATTAGCGGAGGCACTGGTCCAATCGCAATTGATAAAGGTATTAGAGAAATAAAATCTGTTTATCCCGATTTAAAAAATCCACGATTCTTAATGGTTCAACCCGATGGTTGTGACCCAATGGTACAAGCATGGGAAAATGCTGAAGCTAAAGGTTTTCCGGAGGGATTTGAAAACGATTATCCGATTATCGATAATCCGCAAACCGCAGTGCCAACATTAGCAACCGGAAATCCAGCAACATATCCAATTATCGCAAAACTTGTTAAGGAGTCGGGTGGTACTTTTATTAGAATGAAAGAGTCGAAAATGATTGATTATGGTAAACTTATTGCTTATGAGCGTAAGGTTATTCTCGGTCCCGCTTCTGCTGTTTGTATGGCAGGATTTTTCGAAGCACTCAAAAAAGGACTTATTAAAAATGGTGAGACGGTACTTATAAATACCGGTGAAGGTGTGCGTCGTGCTCCCGATTTTGTAGATGAGATGATTTACACTACGAAAAATGTTAACTCCGTTGAGGATTGTAAACCTCATATGATTGACGATTATCGTAAGCAACTCTGGGATGCAGTGTTGAAGGACTGATTAAAAGTGCATGGGGCAAAGGGCATGGAGCATGGAGAGTGGAGCTTGGGGCGTGGGGTAAAAGGCATGGAGGAAAGGGCATGGAGCTAATATTGCGGAGAGTGTAGAAAAGTGCATGGTGCAAAGGGCATGGAGCATGGGGCTCAGGACAAATAGCATGGAGGAAAGGGGATGTTGCATGGAGCATACTTGGCGGATGTTTGATTAATAAATAAATAGATAAAATGAGTACATTTAGATTTGAAGATTTAAAAATTTGGCAAGTAAGGATAGAACTGGCAGATGAAATGCTGGACATTGCTGATGAAATGAGTAATTTAAAACTGTATAGGTTTGCAGAACAACTTCGTGGAGCATCTATGAGTATTTCAAATAATATCGCAGAAGGAAGTGGATCTTTTTCCGATAAAGATTTCGCAAATTATCTTGCAATTGCCAGAAAATCTACTTTTGAATGTGCAAATATTATCTTTTTATTAAACAGAAAAAAATATATTAAAGACAGTACAAAAGAAAGATTATTTAAAGAGCTGTCAGTATTAAGTTCACAGATTACTAATTTTAGAAAAACTTTGATTTAATTGATAGATGAATTTTAGGTTGTTAAAACTCTATGCCCTATGCTTTATGCACTGTGCAATTAAAACGTAAATTATGCAACAAATAACCAATAAAGTAATTTGGATAACCGGAGCATCATCAGGAATTGGAGAGGCTACAGCATATTTATTTGCTAAGGAGGGAGCAAAACTTGTTTTAACAGCTCTTGAGAAAGATAAACTACTTGAGGTTAGATCGAGATGTGTTGAACTTGGTGGAAAATGTGAGATATTACCATACGATTTGTCTGATATTGATGGATTAGATTCGCTGGTAGAAGACGCATTAGCCTTGTATGGAAGAATAGATGTTTTGTTCAATAATGCAGGAATAAGTCAGAGAGCTAAAGCAGGAGATACAATTTTTGCAGTTGACCAAAAAATTATGAATGTAAACTTTTTTGCACCTGTAAAAATCACAAAGTTATTACTACGAAAAATGATTGAGCAAGGTGGTGCCACAATTGCTGTTACAACTAGTATTTCGGGACGATTCGGATTTCCTCTCAGGTCTGCCTATAGCTCGTCGAAACATGCTCTTTATGGATTTTTTGAAACTTTGCATGCCGAATATTACGAACAAAACATTAGGGTCGTTATTGTATGTCCCGGGAGAGTCCAAACAAATATTTCGTTTTATGCTCTCGAAAAGGATGGTAAACAGCACTCAAAAATGGATGATGGACAGGCAGGAGGTGTAACAACCGATCAGGCAGCAAAAAAAATTGTTAAAGCAATAAAAAAACAAAAAGCCGAAGTTCTTATTGGGAAAAAGGAACTTTTGATGGTATATATTAAGAGATTTTTCCCTGCATTATCACGAAAATTAGTTAGAAAAATAAAACCAACGTAAGATGAGTAATTTTGTAATTAGTGGAATTCAACAAATTGGAATAGGTGTCGAGAATTTTTCTGAGGCATGGAAATACTATATTGATGTTTTTAATATGGATGTTCGTATTCTTGAAGATGATACTGTAGCCGAACTTATGTTGCCATATACAGGAAACAAGCCCCAAAAACGACATGCTTGTATTGCTATAAATATGCAAGGTGGTGGCGGATTTGAAATATGGCAATACTCTAACCGAAAACCAAAAACTATTGATTTTGATATTCATTTGGGTGATTATGGCGTTTTTGCAGCAAAAATAAAAAGTAGAAACGTTAATTTAACTTACGAAGAGTTTAAGGCAAATCCAAAAATAGATATTATTGGAGAATTGCATAAATCGATAGATAATTGTCATACCTTTTTTATTCGTGACCCATTCGGAAATATTTTTCAAATAGTACATGATAAATATGTTTTGCGTGATGAAAACAGATCGACAGGAGGTCCTGTTGGTGGAATAATAGGTGTGAGTGATATTGAAAAATCCTTAACTGTTTATCGCGAAATTCTTGGCTATGATAAAATTATTGCTGATGAAACCGGAGTCTTTGAAGATTTTGCTGCATTAAACTCCGGAGATCAAAAGTTTAGGCGAGTTTTACTTTCGCATTCAGAGCCTCGCAAGGGAAGTTTTAGTAAGCTGTTTGGCCCATCGTATATAGAGCTTGTTCAGGCTTTTGAAAGGCAGCCACGTAAAATTTATGAAGGAAGATTTTGGGGCGACCCCGGATTTATCCAAATATGTTTTGATGTAAGGAATATGGATGGCTTAAAAGCACATTGCGAAAGTTTTGGTTATCCTTTTACAGTTGATAGCTCGGTAAAACACAATGATGCAAACTCTTTTGACATGGGCGAAGCTGCCGGACATTTTACTTATATCGAAGATCCTGATGGAACCTTAATTGAGTTTGTCGAAACTCATAAAATCCCACTTATTAAGTCTCTGGGATTGAACCTTAATTTGCGTAAACGAGACCCGGAAAAATCTCTTCCATTATGGATGCTAAAAGCATTGCGATTTGGCAGAGTTAAGGCTGAAGAGGTAAAGTAAAAATATCAAAAACTATATTTTTAGCATGATGGCAGAGTCATGCTTTTTTTATCTTTGTAATTCAAATCGTTTAAATGAGATACATAGTAGTAGTTATATTTTTTTTCTTGTTTTATACAGGCTTTGCTCAAAGTAGCAAGTTTGTTGAAGAGCTTGAAAATACACCTGCAGACTCAATCCAAAAAATTGAAAGCCTGAGTAGTTTGATTAAAACTAGTTTGCTTGTAGAATATGAGTACCCCGAAATATTTGATCAATATAATAGGGTTGCATTATTATTTTATGCAAAAAATCAGGCCCAAAATGCCGAACAATTTTTCGAATTAGCATACCAGGTTGCTTTGCAAAATAAGGATTATGAGCGAACAGCAAAAGCTATGACTAACATAGGTGTAATTAACGAGCTTTTTGGAGACTATAAAACTGCACTGGAAAAATATCAAACAGCCTTATCACATTTCATCGAAATTGGTGATGAAAAAAGCCAATCTCTAGTGCTTAATAATATTGCGATTGTTCATCAAGAGCTTGGTAATATCGATCAGGCTTTTGATAATCTTACATCTTCTCATGATATTAAAACCCGAATTGGAGATTCCGTTTTATTAGCGTCATCTTTTAATAATCTTGGTGTTTTTTACGAAGAATGTCGATTCTCTCCCGATTCGGCAATAATTTTTTATAATCAGGCATTAAGTATTTATAAAAATATTGGTGACACTTTAAGCATTGGAATTAGTTTTAGCAATTTGGCTCAAACTTATTATCAAATAGGAGATTACCAATTGTCAGAAGAGTATTTCGTTAAAGCCATTGATATATTTCAAAAAAGGAACGATTTTTTGTGGTTAGCCAAAACATATAAAAATTATGGACTATTAAAAAAATCGGATAAAAAACTTGTAAAATCAGTAGAGTTGCTTGAAAAATCTCTTGAGTTTGTTAATAAAGTAGAATATCCTGCAATTCGACTCGAAATTATCGACCAATTATGGAGAGTCTATGCCGGCGCAGGGCTATATGAGAAAAGTGCAGAGACATTTATTGAGTATGATTACTTGCAGGATTCTTTGCTAAATATTGATAAACAAGTTGAAATTAATAGGCTCGAGATCAAGTTTCAAACAGCTCAAAAGGAACTAGAAATCGCAACTTTGTTGCAGGAAAAGGAAGTTGCCGAAAAAAGAATGGTAAGGATTCGGTTCTTAATCATTTTGTCATCATTAGTTTTTATTTCTGTTTTGATTTTTGTTGCGATGAGGAGTCGTCAGCTTAAGCTTGTTCTTAAAAATCGAAACATGGAAATAAAACAGACTCTGCTGCAAAAACAAATGGATCCGCATTTTTTGTTCAATGTCTTAACATCTATACAAAGTTTCGTCGAAAGCGAAGATTCTGAAAGAGCTTCAAAGTATTTGTCTAAATTCTCGCGATTAACTCGTAATGTGTTAAATTCCAGTGTTCATGATAGAATTAAGCTAAGCGATGAGATCGATCTTTTAAATAACTATCTTAGTCTGGAGCAAATGAAATCAAATATTGCATTTGACTTTAAAATTGAGGTGGTGCAAAATGCCGATATTGATGATATTGAAATTCCACCGATGATGATACAACCTTTTGTCGAAAACGCTGTTAAACATGGTGTTAAAGGAATAAAAAATGCAGAAATAATTGTGAAATTTCAAGTTAGTGATGATTATGTGGAGTGCTCAGTGTTAGATAATGGTTGCGGCATAGATAAAAACTATAATGCTGATGATGGTCATAAGTCGTTGGCGCTTAGCATAATAGCCGAAAGAGCACTTATCCTTAAGAAAAAATGGAATAGAGAATTAAAAATTAATTTTAAAAATGTTGATGTCGGTACAAAAGTTGATATTGTTCTGCCCATTATATAAGAAAAACGGATTATGAAAATTGCATTGATTGATGACGATAAAGCTATCAGAGATTTGTATAAAAAATTGATTAGCAGAAATTTTTCTGATAATATTGTCGAAATATACGAGGCATCAAACACAAAAGACGGTATAGAACTATTAAAGCAAGAAAAACCCGATTTATTGGTTTTAGATATTGACTTAGGAGATGGGACAGGTTTCGACGTTTTACAAGCGGTAAAGCCTTACAGTTTCTCATTGATTTTTTCAACTGCGTTTAATGATTTTGCAATAAAAGCAATTAAGTTTTCAGCTTTAGACTATATACTTAAGCCTGTTGATGAGGACGAGTTTTGCTCTGCAATAGAAAAGGCAATATCCATGCACGAAAAATCTAATTTAGAAAATCAAATAAAGAATTTTTTCGATCATTATGAAAAAAGAAATCAGACAAAAAAATTGGTTTTAAAGACTGTTGGAGAATTTAATCTAGTTGATATTACTGATATTGTTTATTGCCAGAGTGATAACTCATATACAACATTTAGTTTTGTTAACTCCGAGGAAATTGTTGTGTCTAAAGGAATGAAAGAATATGAAGATATTTTGTCAGAATACAATTTTTTCAGACCTCATGCGTCTTTTCTTGTAAACTTAAATTTTGTTAAAAAACTGGATAAATCAGACGGCGGATACTTAATTCTAAAGAATGGAAAAGAAATTCCGGTTTCTCAACGAAAAAAAGCTCGCTTGATAAAAATATTGGAAGAGTTGTAAATTGGGTAGTTTTATTTGCATTTGTAATGCATAATCTGTAATTAATATCGAAATTGGTTAAATAGTACTCGTTTTCAAGTTTGAATCCCTCATAAACAAGTTTGATGAATTTATCTTATTGTCATTATATACCTTTGGGTCATTATTAATTAAATCAGATATAATGAAAAAAATAATTCTTTTTGTTCCTGCTTTGTTGTTGGGAATTTTATCTTTTTCCCAATCATGGGAATGGGTTAGAACAAGTTTGAGTGAAAATACAGAATATTCTGATAATATTTGTGTTGACAATTCAGGCAATATTTTTGTGATGGGGCAGAGTAGCAATGAAATAATTTTCGGTACTACAACATTGAATTCCACAAATGAAAGATTTGGCTATTTGGTAAAGTATAATCCAAATGGAGATGTTCTTTGGGCAAAAAAGATAATTGACAGCGATGATGCCGATTATGAGTTGATGTCACTAGTTGCAGATGCTAATGGAAATGTTGCAGTTGTTGGCCATTTTGGAGATACTCAAACAATATTAGATGAAGAATTTACATCAACTGTTAGTGGATATTGGGATTCATTTATCTTTAAGTTGAATTCGGCAGGGGAAAAACAGTGGATAAGGACCGGTGGTGGTAACAATAGTGATAATGCTTATGATGTAGTGTCCGATAATGCCGGCAATTTTTACGTCGCTACAGATTTTGTTGCAGAAGCCACTTATGGAGCTTTTTCTGTAACAGCTGAATCAGTTAATTTTAGTAATTCGATTTTAATTATAAAATATTTGTCCGATGGGACTGTTGACTGGGTATCTCAAGCAGGTGGTCTTAGTTTTGATTATCCAACGGGAATAGCTTTTGATGGGACAAAATTATTTATCACCGGCCACATGTCGAGTGGAGATGCTGTTTTTGGTGATTATAATGCACATTTTGATGGAATTACTTGTGGTTTTTTTGCTCAATTAGATCCGGCAGATGGCATTTTTGATTGGGTTAATGTTATTGATGCGAATGTTACGGTTACAGGTCTAATTAAAGAAGAGAACTTTCATATTGTTGTAGATGATAATGCTATCTATATTACCGGAAGCTATTATGAGTCTGCAAATTTTGGAGAATCTATCAACTTTAATAATGAAGGTGAAAATGGATTTATGGTTAGTTATACAAAATCAGGAGACCTAAACTGGGCATACGAAATTATTACTGAGTCTGGTGGGATACCTTGTTCTATATCGATTTCTGATGGTAATGTTTATGCTGTAGGTAATTATGTTACAAGTGTTACGATAAATGAAAATGAACTAGTTGGAACACCTCCGGGTGGAATGTTTCCTTATCTTTCAAATGCATATATATATTCTTTTTCTAGTACTGGCGAAGTTAATTGGGCAAAATCAATAGATGCATATTATGCAGCTTCTTATGATGCTGGATCAGCTATTATTAATGGTGTCGCTTCTTTTGGTGACTATATATATACGTCTGGAGACTTCACGAAAACAATTGAATTTTCACCATTTGAAGTTACTTCACATAGTTCTGTAGATGTTTTTTTGGCAAAAATTGATGTTTTAGGTAATTCTGCTGAATCAATAAGCTCTGATCTTGAAGTTAATGTTTATCCAAATCCGGTGAGTGATTTTCTCAATGTTAAATTCGAATCACACGAAGATCAATTCTTAGGTCTTGTTGATATAAGTGGAAAAGAAATTGTGAAAATTTGTCATAAGAGTAATGGTGTAGAGCAAATTGATATGAGTTCACTTAAAGCCGGACTATATATTTTGACAATTTCTTCAGATAAGGGAAATCACTCTATTCGAATAGTCAAAAACTAGAAATTCTATATAGTTAAGCTTATCATCAATAATATTTTTAATATTCTCAATTAGCCATATTATGTCATCAGAAATGATGACTTTTTTTATTTAACGTGAGTTCTATGTAATATGATTCATGTCGAGGTTCGGGAGTGTTCGACAAAGTTGATGGGAAGTGGTTGATTCATCAATATGTTTTGTCAATGCTTGTTTCAAATGATGATGTAAAGCAAGTTTTAAAAGTTAAAAGTGAAAATGACTAAGTGTTTTTGACAAAAAATCTGCATTAAAATAAATAACATTTTAAAAATCATATTATTACGTACTAAAAATCATAACATTACGTTATTAAGTCGTTATTTCGATATTAATTTTAAAAATTATTCTATGAAAGCGTTATTTGGTTTATTTGTTTTGGTCGTTTGTGTTAGTTTTTCACAATTTTCGAATTGTCAAACTGTAAGTAAAATTAGTTTTGGAGCTCAGGGTGGAGCAGGAGTGAGTAGTTTTCAGGGCTTACTTGAACCAGGATTGGGTTATAATGGAGGATTTACTTTCTCGTATAAATTTGCTGATAGATTTTCTGTGCAGTCCGGGATAAATTATGATCACAAGCAAACATGGGATGAGATTTTATTAGTAAATGATGATATGGAGCCGCTTTATAATGCAAACATTAAGCATATCTTTGAATTTGTTAGTGTCCCGGTTTTAGCAAACCTTAATTTTGGAAAGAAGTTAACCTACTTTGTAAACGCAGGCCCATATTTTGCTTTTTTACTTAAACAGAAAATGCTGGTGAATGACGAAATGCAGAACACTAGTAGTGTAACAACCAATACCGATTCATATAATAGATTTGAAATTGGATTTTCATTAGGAGCAGGCCTTGCAATACCAATAAACGATAATTCGAATTTGTCTTTTAGCTTACGAAATAATCTTGGATTAAATAGCCTTTCAAAACCTGCTGGATCAACATTTAAAACTAATTCAACATTATTGTTAGTTGGAGTGAATTTTAATCTGTAAATGCAGTAAAGTATAGAAAATGTGCATAACTAAATTCAAAAAAAATGTAGTTTGTCTTGCGACATTCTACAATTTTGCTTTTGAGTTACTTAGGGGCTACTGAAAAAGTCTGGCACACTTCACACTTCGACTCAGCTCAGCGCGAGGCTTTGAGGCGACAAGGCGAAGATGTATAATAATACTT